>JAJFGY010000006.1 GCA_021775935.1 Alphaproteobacteria bacterium | reverse complement strand
CCTCCTCGATGTCAACGAGGCGCTCTCCCGCTGAGCTAATCGCCCTTCCATGTCCGCAGCGCCGAAAAGTGGCGGAATATCTACCTTCAGCGAAGCTGACCGGACGGCACGTAATATCGGGAATAGGGGGTGGACGCAAGCAGTCCAGGCGATTTCCGCAAAGAAAACTAGGGAAGCCTTAGGCAACCATCAAACGGTCGACTTCATCCACCAAATCACGCAGGTGAAATGGCTTTGAAAGGACTTTGGCATCCTTTGGTGTATCGGATTCAGGATTAAGCGCGACGGCGGCAAATCCGGTGATGAACATGATTTTAAGCGTTGGATCGAGTTCAGCAGCGCGACGCGCCAGTTCGATACCATCCATCTCTGGCATCACAATATCAGTCAGCAGGATATCAAAGACGTCATGTTGCAACGCTCCATAGGCCAGGTCTCCCTGCCCAAATGACAAAACCTCGTGACCTGCAGAATCCAGCGCTTTAGCCAGAAAGCGCCGCATCGATTCGTCATCTTCTGCCAGGATTATCCGTGCCATTGTGCCATTTCCCGTCTGTCAGGGCTCTGTGAGTCACCTATTTATAGGCGGCAAAGAGTAAACGAGATGTAAACCGCACCATCTTACCGCGTGATGCCTCTCCCACGAGGTCGGCCTGAACGTACGGAAAATGACACACTCTATGGTTAAAAAGTCGTGATCTTCGCCGCGACGGCGGCACAGGACCTCAGAATCGCTTAAGCTAATCCCATGCTTTCCAACCGGCCGCAGAAGCCGGGATTGCTCCCTGTTACAGCTGTTCGGCGTTTTCCATGGATCTCAACGACACTCATTCGCATCAAGATCAGGAATATGAGAGTCTCAGCAACAATGAGACGTCTGAACGCCCGTCTTTGGCCCAAGCAGATTTCCAGCAGCCCTTCGAAGTTCTGGAACCGAGCAAACAGACCCTGCCATTTGTCCTCAACTCACCGCATTCAGGGCGGGTCTATCCACCGCGCTTTTTAGCATCCTCAGACCTTGACCCTCTGACACTCCGACGGTCGGAAGACAGTTTCGTAGACGAGATTTTTGCCGGCGCTGTTGAGCTTGGAGCGCCTCTGTTGCGAGCGCATTTTCCGCGCGCCTATCTCGACGTCAACCGCGAGCCTTATGAGCTCGACCCGGCCATGTTTGCCGACCCGCTCCCACCCCACGTTAATACGCGCTCAATTCGGGTTGCCGGTGGCTTGGGCACAATTGCCCGTGTGGTCTCAGAAGCGACTGAAATTTACCACACCCCTCTCCCCTATTCTGAGGCCGAGGCTCGGATTCGGGACATCTACATGCCTTTCCATGAGACCCTGAGGGGTCTACTGGAAAAGACACACCGGCAGTTTGGCGAGGCCGTCCTTCTCGATTGCCATTCCATGCCGTCAATTGGCGGGGCCTATGAAGATGATATCGATGCCAACCGCCCCGATATCGTTCTAGGTGACCGCTACGGCACCGCCTGTGCCCCTGAGCTTGTGGAAGCCGCAGAACGCATTCTGAGATCAATGGGATATCTGGTAACCAGAAACAACCCGTATGCCGGTGGTTTCAATACCGAGCACTACGGTGCTCCAGCTCAAGGTCTCCATGCGTTGCAGATCGAAATCAATCGAACGCTGTATATGGATGAGCAAAAGGTGCAACGCCGGTCCGGCATTACCCGTCTTTCAAAAGACATGACCCGGTTCGTCCGAAAGCTTGGCCGCGAAATGCGACGCACATTGTGGACCACGGTCCAGCGCCGCGCGTCCTAACCGACCGCACTCTCCCGCACATCCTGGGATAAAAGCCCCCAGACCTGCCTGAGCGAGAGCGACGCAGCAAAAAAAAGGGGCCATGCTATTGCCAGCACGGCCCAAGTCTAGGGAGGAAACGCCCAAGAAGGGCTGCAACCAGAGCGAAAAAAACGCGCGCCTGATCACGGTCAAGATATGCGAGTGCACCGCACAAAAATCAAGGTCGAAAAACCAACGCTTCAACTTTTTCCCGCCAGAATCGCCCGAAATAGAGGAATTTGTCGCACCAAAATGGTCTTTAGAAGATTGCGTTGCAACATTTCAACACTCCAATCTCCCGCCAAGCACGCCCCTATTGTAAGCCTTCGTTAACTGTTTAAGAGCACGATACATCTATCAATTGAGACTGAGGGACCGCTTCCGCCATTGGCGAGGAGAGCGGAAAAAGCAAATGAGAGTTGGGACACCAACACAGTTCCTGATCTGGGCAGCGGCAATGGCCTGCTTTGCTTTCGCGAGCGGAACGGCAAGCGCAGATGTCAGCACAAATCCCCAAGCCAGTAGTGCCAGTAGTGATTGGGATACATGCCGCAACGCTGCCACGCGCATGGAACAACAACACAATATGCCAAAAGGCATGATGACCTCGATCGCTTTGGTTGAGTCAGGACGGCGATCACCCAGTGGCAACGTAAAATCCTGGCCCTGGACCATCAATGCTGAAGGTCGCCCCTACTATTTTGCAACACGAAACGAAGCAGTTGACGCCGTGCGGCGCCTCATGGCCGAAGGCATGCGCACAATTGACATTGGGTGCATGCAGGTAAACCTGCGCTTCCACCCCCGCGCTTTTACAAGCGTGGAAGAAGCCTTCGATCCCATGTCAAATGTGGCCTATGCCGCCTACTTCCTGCGGGATCTGGAATCTCGTAGTGAAAATTGGGATCAGGCCATCGGCCGTTATCATTCATTTTCCCCTGCACTCAATGCGCGGTACTCAGCACGCGTCCAAGCGGTATGGACCAAAGAACAAGAAGTTGCAGCACGCGATACAGTCGCAAGACCGGCCGCAGACAACAGCATTGCTGCCAAAAGCGCTGGCCTGCGTCTATCCTCCTATGGCGACGAGCAAAGCACAGCCACGGATGATTTCGTGACCGCCAGCGTTATCCCCGCGCCTATGGCACTTGCTGACACCGCCAATATTTCTCGCTGAGATCAGCGCCCTCAACTGCTTTCCTTCAAGATCAAGCTTCTCCAATAATCTGTGACATCTTTTGATAGGCCTTTAGGTGCATCAAGGGTTAACTGTTTACGCGCATACTCGTTTAACTTGTACGTATGCGTTCAACCCTTCGAACCACAGAGGCGGCCATGGAACAGTCAATTGTACAGGGCGATACACCCACGATGATCCTCACCTTCATCGATGTCATGTCGGCCCTCTTCTTGTTCGGTATTGGGCTCATCGTTTTGGGCTTAATCGTCGCCTATATTGTTGACCGTACACAGACAACACATGCCATCCGGCGCAACTACCCCATCATCGGGCGGTTCCGGTACATGTTCGAAAACCTCGGAGAATATTTCCGTCAGTACTTCTTTGCGATGGACCGCGAAGAAATGCCGTTTAACAGAGCACAACGTGCCTGGGTATACCGCGCGGCTAAGGGCGTGGACACAACAGTCGCATTCGGTTCAACACGAGATCTGAAACCCAACGGCACAATCTTTTTCGTCAATTGTCCCTTCCCCACATTGGATGAAGACTCCACCAATCCAAAGCCGGTCATCATTGGACCACATTGCAAAAAACCATACGAAACAGCCTCCATCTTCAACATCTCCGGCATGAGCTATGGAGCCATCTCAAAGCCTGCTGTGCGGGCCCTCTCAAGGGGGGCTGCAAAAGCTGGGTGCTGGCTCAACACCGGCGAAGGCGCTCTCTCGCCCTATCACCTGGAAGGTGGCGCAGACATTGTTTTTCAAATCGGAACAGCAAAGTACGGCGTCCGCGATAAAGCCGGCAGCCTCTCAGATAAAAAGCTACGCGAAGTTGCCGCCCACGATCAGGTAAAGATGTTTGAAATCAAACTGAGCCAGGGGGCAAAACCGGGCAAAGGCGGTATCCTTCCTGCGGCCAAAGTGAACCGCGAGATTGCCGACATTCGAGGCATCCAGGTGGGCACCGACTCCATCAGTCCGAACCGACATCCAGAGATAAAAACACCAGAACAACTCATTGATTATATCGGCCACGTTCGCTCGGTCACAGGAAAGCCAGTTGGCATCAAACTCGTCCTGGGCGCACATGACTTTCTGGACGAGCTTTTTGCCATGCTTGCCACTCACCCGGAAGATGCGCCCGATTTTATCACCCTGGATAGCGCTGATGGCGGCACCGGCGCGTCACCACAGCCGCTCATCGACTTTGTCGGAATGCCCATCTGGGAAAGCCTTCCCATCCTGGTCGACAAGCTGGATCAATATGGGCTGCGTCCCCGCATCAAAGTAAACGCAGGCGGCAAGCTGATAAATCCCGGGGACGTTGCCTGGGCTCTATCGGTCGGCGCAGATTTTGTCACCAGCGCCCGCGGCTTCATGTTCTCCCTGGGATGCATCCAGGCCCTTCAATGCAACCAGAACTCTTGTCCCACGGGCATTGCGACGCACCAGAAAAAACTTCAGCGCGGCCTTGATCCCAAAGACAAGGCAGAGCGGGTCCGCAGGTATCAAGAACGCATCACAAACGAGGTCTGCATGATTGCAAGATCCTGTGGCGTCACCGAACCGCGACTGCTTCAGCGCAAGCACGCCCGCATCAACACCCCCACAGGGTTTTCCGTAGACCTTGACGAATACTATCGGCGCGTGGTGAATGGCGAACTACAAGCAATTGACGCTCGCCCCAGTGTTGCTTCTGTTGGCTAGAAGGTTTTCGCGATACGTGCCAAGTCTGACTTGGGACTATCCGTCCGAAAACGCGACAAGCAAAAGGACTGTCGGGCGTCCCAACCAAGGAACGTCTGTACGTGACCGTCTCATCGTCTGCCAGATCCCTTCCCCCGCTGCCTGCGGCGATCTTCTTTGATCTTGATGACACGCTCATCTCTGCCTACGGGCAGCCGCGTGCTGCCTGGGAGAAAGTCATCGCAGAATTCGCCGACGAGATCGCACCCCTGAACCAGGAGGAGGCGGTCGATGCGATCAGCGCTTTCGCGCTGGAGTTTTGGACTGGAACGCAAGCACATCACAAAAAGTGGCGCCTTCGGCTGAAAGATGCCCGCAGAGAAATTGTGCGCGAAGGCCTGCAGCGAACCAACAGATTTGGCGCGGCAGGACCTGAAATTGACTTTGTTCACCGCATGGCAGATCGCTTCTCCGATCTCCGGGAAGAAGAGCTCACCCCTTTTCCTGGTGCCCTGGAGACAATCGATAAATTGAAGGACATGGGTGTCAAACTGGCCCTCATCACCAATGGCGGCACGGAAACACAACGCCCGAAGGTCACACGGTTTGCCCTTGAACATCGCTTCGATCACATTCAAATCGAAGGGGAACACGGATTTGGGAAACCAGAGGAAGAAGCTTACAAGCACGCCCTCAAGGTGCTGGGCGTGACGCCAGAAGAAACCTGGATGGTGGGTGACAATCTGGAATGGGAGATCGCGGCACCCCAGCGCCTCGGCATTTTTGCCATTTGGCACGACGCCTATAGTCATGGCCTTCCAGAAAACTCTGAGATCACGCCTGACCGGATCATCCACGGCATTCCTGAGCTCCTTGCTTCGGCTGACTAGGCGCGCGGCACCACTAGACGCAAAAACTGGCTCCCGTTTGTGATCGTCATAGGGTCCCCATGATACGCATCCCCATCAACCTCCACCGGCACATCGCTTGAGAGTTCCAGCTTTTCAAACTCTCTCACCTGCACACCGGGCATGTGAGCAACCCGCCCCACCCCAAGCCCCAGGAAATATCCGGCGAAGGCAAGGCGCGAGCGTCTCTGAAACAAAAAGGCTTCAAGATGCGGGGCGGAAATGTGTGCTGTGGGGGAAAGCACAAATGGTCCGGCGTAGTGCCTGGCGTTCGTGACAACGACCCAACCAGCCTCTTGCCTGTCCCCGTCGATTGTTACCGTAACTTCCCTGGCAGGCCCCCGGACCCATTCTTTGAGGCCTGCCCAGACAAAGGCGAATTTTCCAAACCGCCGCTTCATTGTCGGTCGGATGGCTCCAACAACAGCACCATCAAAACCCATCCCCACCATTAGGAGAAACATCTCACCATTGACCAAGCCGGTGCCGATGAGCTCTGCATCCCCATTCAATATCGTATCGGCAACAGCTTTCGCCCGGACACGTTGACCGAGCTCGATGGCCAGCACATTAGCTGTTCCCAGTGGAAGGATGCCAAGCGGTATCGGATGCCCAAGAAGCCCGCGGGCAACCTCGTTGATCGTGCCATCACCACCTGCAGCAACGACAACATCGGCATAGCCTTCTTTCGCAGAAGCAGCAGCGAGCTCCGTTGCATGTCCAGGTGCTTGAGTATCAAAGCATCGCACAAAAGCGCCTTCATCATGCAGTCGACGAACAACAGCATCGAACAAACCGCCATTTCGAGATCCCGCTGCTGGGTTCACGATTACATCGATACGTCTTCGGCCTGCCATCGTCCGCCCCCTGAATTAACCCTACACAAATGTCTAACCAATTCGACACGAAACCTTCATTGAGCAGAGAGAGTCTTCAGTCATCGAAGGGAGCGCTGTTTGATTCGATAGGCACGAAACCAGACAGCTGCTTGTTTCTATTAGTTTGGAAAGTGTGACGGCGGCATGACATATTTCGAAATCAGCCTGCAAAAGCGAACCTGGAGCACGGCAAAATGGCTTCCCCATCTCACCAACAGGCGAGGGGTGTCGCAAAGAGCTAACCCCGATCCAAAGCAAATACCGTCTCGCCGTCGCCAACCCCCTTTCGACCGCATCATGCAGACACCTCGCACCTCATCTCCCCAAAGACACCGCACTCTTTTCATTTCCGATACGCACCTGGGAACTCCCGGGTGCAAGGCGGACCTGCTTCTGGATTTTCTGCGTAACAATGAAGCTGAAACCATCTATCTGGTGGGAGACATTATTGACGGGTGGCGCATCAAGCGTTCCTGGTTCTGGCACGAGAGCCATAATGCTGTGGTGCAAGAAATATTGCACAAAGTGCGCCACGGCACCCGGGTCATCTATGTGCCCGGAAACCATGATGAAGCCCTCCGGGACTATACCGGGCTCGATTTCGCAGGCATCGACATTTGCGATGAAGTGATCCATCGCACGGCGGATGGAAGAGACCTCCTTGTTCTCCATGGCGATCAATTTGACAGCGTGGTGCGCTACGCATCCTGGCTCGCACATCTCGGTGACCGAGCATACGGAATGGCTCTAGCGCTCAACAATTGGTTGCATATCGCACGCCGCACGTTGGGTCTGTCCTATTGGTCCCTTTCTTCCTATTTGAAGCAGAAGGTCAAAAACGCTGTTGAATACATCTCGAGCTTTGAGACAGCGGTGGCGCGCGCAGCTCGTGAACGCGGTGTTGACGGTGTTGTATGTGGACACATCCATCACGCTGAGATGCGCGAAATCGACGGCATACTTTATTGCAATGATGGCGATTGGGTCGAAAGCTGCACGGCACTCGCAGAAGATCTATCCGGACAGCTCTCACTCCTGCGTTGGCACAAATTTTCCTGGGAGAGAGATGTGCAGCCCGCCCAGAATGACGCCTCCCAAGAGCAAGCGTCCCAAAATTCCGTTTCAAAAGAAACACCGGCAAAAGCTGCGTGACCCAATCAACGCTCATCAGTCTTTAGTCATATGATGGAAACCTCATGAAAGAAGAAATCAAGCCGGTGGGCCCCAGGTCAATTGCAGGCTTACGTGTTGCAATCATTACCGACGCAGCACCACCTCAAGTAAATGGTGTCGTTCGAACGCTGAAGCAATTAGGGACAGAACTGGAAAAACTCGGTGCTGATGTGATGTACATCACACCGGATCTATTCCGCACAATCCCTTTGCCCACTTACAAAGAAATTCGCATCGCGCTCGGCGCAAAGCACCGCGTTGCAAAGTTGCTGGAAGGCTTTAAGCCTGATGCCATTCACATCGCCACGGAAGGGCCGCTGGGACTCGCAGCCAGGCGCTATTGTTTACAGAACGACAGAGCCTTCACGACGTCATTCCACACACGCTTTCCTGAATATCTTCATGCCCGGTTTCGGGTACCGGAAAAATGGACTTATGCCCTAATCCGGCGTTTCCACAAGCCAGCAAGCAGCGTCATGGCAGCAACGCCTCTTCTGATAAAGGAACTCGAGGGGCGCGGCTTCGGCAACGTCCGGCTTTGGTCCAGAGGCGTCGACACAGATCTCTTCAAACCTCTCTCAACCCCTCCCGACACTCCTTCCATCACTCCGTCCAACATTGGGCAACCCAAATGGCTCTATGTTGGACGTGTCGCCATTGAAAAGAATATTGATGCTTTCCTGGAGCTGGACTTACCTGGAACAAAGATGGTCGTGGGTGATGGTCCTCGCCTTGAATTCCTGAAAAAGAAATTCCCCGAGGCGGAGTTTCCGGGCGCCCTCTTTGGTGACGGGCTCGCAGCCGCCTATGCCCAAGCCGATTGCTTCGTCTTCCCAAGCAAAACAGATACCTTTGGTCTGGTCATGATCGAAGCGCTGGCAAGTGGCACACCGGTGGCAGCCTATCCGGTTCAGGGGCCACTGGATGTCATCGCCAATGCGCCCGTTGGCAAACTTGACCCTGACCTTAAAACCGCTTGTCTGGCGGCGTTGGACGCAGATCCCAAAGACTGCCGCTCATACGCGATGACTTTCTCCTGGGAAGCCTGCACACGTCAGTTTCTGTCAAATCTCTCAATTGAGGTCGACGCCCCTCTTCAGGTGGCAAAAAACAAGGCAACACCTGCATTGATTGCGTCCTGACCACATCTCGCACTCTTGTGATCGCAATTGCCCGGCACAATGTTAGAGTTATCGGGAGTTCACATAGGGAGAGCAGGACAATGAAATCAACACTGATAGCCGCTGCGCTAAGCACGGCCCTTTTGATGCCGTCAGCGGCCTTTGCAGCCAGTTACACAATTGATCAGACCCATGCCCACGCGGCCTTCAAGGTCTCTCATTTGGGCTTTTCGCACACAATTGGCCAATTTAAGGAGATTTCGGGCACGCTTCAGTTTGATGAGGCAGATCCCGCGGCGAGCAGCGTCTCCGTCACGATCAACACGGCAAGCGTGGATTCCGCGAACGAAGCCAGGGATGAGCATCTCCGCAAGGCCGATTTCCTGAATGTGGAAGCCTTCCCCACCATGACCTTCGCCTCCACCGCCATTGAAGTGACAGGCGAAAAGACCGGAAAACTGACGGGAGACCTCACTCTTCTCGGTGTCACCAAGCCGGTAACCCTGGATGTGACCTTCAATCAGGCGGGTCCTCACCCATTTGACCCGAGCAAAATTGTCGCGGGCTTCTCAGCTACCGGTGAAATTAACCGGTCTGAATTCGGCATGGCCTATGCCTCACCCGCTATTGGCGAGACCGTAGAGCTCACAATCGAGATTGAGGCGCGTAAAGACTAACAGACGAAAGCACAGCTTTCGCTTGTGCCCCCCTCTCTTTCTCTTGAGGTCAGGCGGGCAGAAGCGTATAAGGCGGCAAATGTGATCGACAGCCCGTAGGCCTTCAAGGCCCGCGGGCTGCTTCTTTTGGGCCATGAGTGCCCTGACAGGACTGACATGCCGCTTCGTAATATCGCCATCATCGCCCACGTTGACCACGGGAAAACCACGCTGGTCGACGAACTCCTCAAACAATCCGGGGCATTTCGCGCCAATCAGGACGTTGCTGAACGGGTGATGGACTCCAATGATCTCGAACGCGAACGCGGGATTACCATCCTGGCGAAAACAACAAGCGTCGCGTGGACCCCCCCTGAGGGTGGCGATGAGACCCGCATCAATATCGTCGACACTCCGGGTCACGCTGACTTTGGCGGCGAAGTAGAGCGCATTCTCTCTATGGTTGACGGTGTAGTCCTGTTGGTGGACGCCGCTGAAGGCCCCATGCCGCAGACCAAATTCGTGCTTTCCAAAGCGCTTGCGCTCGGCCTGAAGCCGCTGGTTGTGATCAACAAAGCTGACAAGCCGGACGCACGCCCCGATTGGGTTCATGACGAAATTTTTGACCTTTTCGCCGCACTCGATGCCTCTGACGAGCAGCTCGATTTCCCAATCATCTATGCATCCGCCAAACAAGGCTGGGCAACAGAAGATCTGGATGCCGCCGATGCCAAGGACCAAGGCCTGCTTCCATTGTTCCGCAAGATTTTGTCTCACGTCCAGCAGCCAGCGGCGCTCTCGGATGGTTCAAGCGACGAACCTTTTGCAATGTTGGTGACGACGATCCAGAAAGATCCCTATCTCGGCCGTATTTTGACCGGTCGAATTGAGAAGGGCGTCGCACGTCCGAACATGCCGGTCTATGCCCTACGCAACGGGTCCGGGATCGTTGAAAAAGGTCGCGTCACAAGGGTTCTTGCGGTGCGCGGCCTCAATCGCGAACCTGTCGAAGAAGCGCGCGCAGGCGACATTGTTGCCATTTCAGGCATGGAAGAAGCGACCGTTGCCGATACGATCGCCGACCCCGCCGTCAGTGTGCCCCTCAACGCCCTGCCAATCGACCCACCCACCCTGTCTGTACTCTTTGGCATTAATGACAGCCCGCTTGCGGGCCGCGAGGGATCAAAAGTCCAGTCACGGGTTATTCGCGAACGCCTGATGTCAGAAGCTGAAGGCAATGTCGCCATCGAGGTGCGGGATACAGATTCCAAGGATGCCTTTGATGTCGCAGGCCGTGGCGAATTGCAGCTCGGCGTTTTGATCGAAACCATGCGCCGTGAGGGATACGAACTCTCCATCAGTCGCCCACAGGTGATCTTCCGCGATGGACCTAAAGGTGAGCGTCAGGAACCTATCGAAGAAGTCACCGTCGATGTGGATGACGATTATGCAGGCGTCGTGATCGAAAAGCTCGCCGAACGCAAAGGCGAAATGACGGACATGCGCCCCACCGGTGGCGGGAAGACACGCATTCTCTTTGACGCCCCCTCCCGTGGCCTGATCGGCTATCACGGCGAATTCCTGACCGACACACGCGGTACCGGGATCATGTACCGGGTCTTTAAGGAATATGGCGCTTACCGTGGGCCCGTCGAGGGACGTCGCAATGGCGTTCTCGTCTCCAACGGCGCAGGCGATGCCGTGCCGTTTGCACTCTGGAACCTCGAAGATCGCGGCTTTCTATTCATCACCTCCGGCGAAAAAGTCTATGAGGGCATGGTGATCGGCGAAAATGCCCGTCCAGACGACCTTATTGTCAATCCGCTGAAAGCCAAGCAGCTGACCAACATGCGAGCATCGGGTAAGGATGAGTCTGTAAAACTCACCACACCACGTCGCATGACCCTCGAGCAGGCAATTGCCTATATCGATACCGATGAGCTTGTTGAAGTCACGCCGGAATCCATCCGGGTCCGCAAGCGTCACCTGGACCCCAATGAGCGCAAAAAGGCCGAGCGCGCGGCAGGGTAAGGCTCGCGCTTGCTCCTTTACTGGGCTTGGCGTAAGTGTTGCTCTCGTTCTGAGAAGGATCAGCCATGACCATTGCGCAAAGCACCCTGGGTGAAGACGAAGCGATCACGCTGGCAGATTTTGCCTGTGAGCTGGCTGATACCGCAGCCAAAATCAGCCTGAAGCATTTTCGCGCGGGCGTGGGTGTCGACAATAAGCTCGAGGGCGGTCAGTTCGACCCGGTCACCATCGCAGACCGCGATGCAGAGACAGCCATTCGCGCACGCATCGAAGAACGCTACCCCGACCACGGAATCCTCGGTGAAGAACACGGGACAAAAGCGGGAGCCTCAGATCTTAAATGGGTGCTTGATCCCATTGATGGCACGAGAAGTTTCATTGCAGGCGTTCCCCTCTGGGGCACATTGATCGCACTCAACGATGGGTCCAAACCGGCTGTGGGCGTCATGGATCAGCCATACATCGGCGAGAGATTTATCGGCCGTCCTGGCAAGACAGAGCTACAGCGTAACGGCGAGCGTACGCCCCTTCAGACGCGCGCTTGTGCGGCGCTCTGTGACGCCATTCTGGGATGCACCGATCCATCCATCTTCGCCGAGCCAGGAGAGCCTGAAGCCTTTACCGACATAAGCTCAAAGGCGCGCCTGACACGATTTGGTGGCGACTGCTATTTCTACTGCCTGGT
>JAJFGY010000050.1 GCA_021775935.1 Alphaproteobacteria bacterium | reverse complement strand
TCACCTGATTTGCTGCGCTGCGCAGACACCCCGCAGCGATTTCAGGGAATTCATCCACAAGGCGCAGAAAAACCTCTCGCTCGAGCTTCAAAATTTCAACTGGCTGGGCCGCGCGAATTGTCGCCGACCAGGCGGCAGGCTGGGTCAACGCAATCTCGCCCACCAATCCGCCGCGATCAAGCCGGGCAGCACTGCCCCGTCCGTCTGCCTGGGTGGACAGCATAATGGCCTCACCTGACAGGATCAGAAACGCACCATCTGCGTCAGCGCCTTCTTCCGCCACTGTTTCCCCCACGTCAAACGCCAGATGCGTGCCTGTAAAGGCCAGCACTTCAAGGCGCACAGGGTCCACGCCCGCAAAAAGCGGCGTAGCGGCCAAAAGAGAAACAGCGTCACGTAAACTCATGACAGAAAAATAGGCGCTTCTGAGCGACGCGTCGAGCATCCAAAAGCACAGCCTTGGCAGGAAGGGCCAAAAGTCCTAAAGAAAACAGCTTCAGGTAAATCTCAGAAAGATGCTCCATGTCTCAACGCCGTATATTGGAAGACGTTTGGGATCATCCAAACCCCTTCATCATCCAAGTGGTGGTAAAGCCAGACTATATCGACGACTTTCAGCACACGAATAATGTGGTCTACCTCACCTGGATGGCAAAAGCAGCCTGGGACCACTCCATCGCTTTGGGGATCAATTTCGAAACTTTTTCCGAAATCGGGAAAGGGATGGTTGTTCGGGCCCATGAAATGGAATATTTCGCCCCATCTCATGAAGGAGACAAAGTCTCTATTGCCACCTGGATCACCGGCAATGACGGCAGGCTCCGGCTTCGGCGACGCTTTCAAATGGTAAACGAGGCAACGGGCAAAACGCTCCTGCGGGGACGTACGGATTTTGTCTGCATAGACGTTAAGTCAGGTCGTCCCACCCGCATGCCCGAGAGTTTTGTCGCCACCTACGCCCTCACAGCAGACATGCCAGGTGACCAGGGGTGACAACCAGTCTGAACGCGGCGGTTTGCCACGTTGAGGGATCGCCGGAGAAAAGCAATATCCTCTTGGCAATCTGAGGCACCCGGCGCAAGCTCCGGTGCTTAATCTATCAAGGAGACATCATGGCAGACCAACCAGAGACACAGGCAGACCCGGATCATGAGTTGGGCCTGCGCGCACTTGCCTTTTTGGCGGTCGTCGTTTTGCTGCTGGTTTTCGCCACTTATTTCTTTGGCTTTGGCGCATTGCTCGCTATTGCCATCGTGGGATCATTTGTGATGCTGGGCATCATCATCTATCTGTCGTCGCCGACACAAAAAACCTGATTGCAAAAATGTCAGGCGGCAGACGGGTCACTCAGGACCGCAGCCTGGGCCGGGTCGAGATATTCTTCAAGACGGGTGATCAATCCCTCATCGGATACCTGACAGATGATACAGGCAGGCATCTCGAACGGTCGGCCATCAGGTAGCTCACCGCGCAAAATATGTTGCTGCATAAATCCGGTTGGCAGCACTTCGCGGCGAAGAATTTCGTAGTGGCGCTTGAAAAGTTTCCGCGCCATCCACGACAGTGTTTTCAGGTTCTCATCAACCGTCTGGTTGATCCCATCAAAATTATGCCAGATACGCGCGTCGGGGGCATAGCATGCGCGAACCGCCTCTATATCGCCCGCAGCAATTGCAGCAATAAATTTCTCTGCCTGCGAAAGTACATCACTCATATCTGCCCCCGATGGATTTAGACCAAAATTCAGGGAACCAGCTTATAGCCACCTGATTCCGTTACCAGCAATTCAGCGTTGGACGGGTCACGCTCAATCTTTTGACGCAGACGATAGATATGCGTTTCAAGCGTGTGCGTTGTTACACCTGAGTTGTAGCCCCAGACCTCGTGCAAGAGGATATCGCGACCAACCGTCTTAACGCCCGTGCGGTAGAGGAACTTCAGGATTGCAGTTTCCTTTTCAGTCAGCCGCACCTTCTTCTCACCATCGTCAATGAGCATTTTGGCAGACGGCTTGAACGTGTAAGGCCCAATCTTGAAGACGGCATCTTCACTCTGTTCATGCTGACGCAGATGGGCGCGGATCCGTGCGAGCAGCACGCCGAACCGGAACGGCTTGGTGACATAATCGTTTGCACCTGCTTCAAGGCCCAGGATCGTATCGCTGTCACTGTCAGCCCCCGTCAGCATGATGACCGGCGCCTTCAAGCCGCCTTTGCGCATCAGGCGACAAGCCTCGCGGCCATCCATGTCTGGCAGGCCCACATCAAGCAATACGATGTCCACATGGTTGCCGCGCACATGTTCAATGCCTTCAGCAGCGCACGCTGTAGGAGTGCAGGTAAATTCCTCATGCAACGCCAGCTGCTCGACAAGCGAGTCCCGCAACGCCTCATCATCATCAACAATCAGGATTTTTTTGATCGTGCTCATCTTAGGGTCACCTCCCAGTCCTACCATCTTAGTGCGCGGGACAAGCGTACCCCGCCCCCTTTGCTTTTGGTCATGTAGCTGTCCCACCTTGTCTTGCCAACCACCTCACGGGAAGTCTCACGCGCATTTGAGCCTTCCGTGAACACATTAATCATACCCCAAATCCCGCACGAATGGCGCAAGCCTTGGCAAAACACCTTCCAAATGGGTTTCATAGCGCTGCCACCTGCCCG
>JAJFGY010000049.1 GCA_021775935.1 Alphaproteobacteria bacterium | reverse complement strand
AGGAGGATCCGCTCCCTCCCTGCGTGCCATTGCCGAGGGTTTTGTCGAAGTCGCGCGAGACCCGCGCTTGCTCGCCCCAACCGCTATTGTCTTTGGTGTCGGCATTCTCTTTTTTGGCACCTCGCAAGTTGTGATGCCGTTCATTGTGCGCGACATTTTTCTGACTGAGGGTCAGGACCTCAAAATCCAACTGGCGATTGTCAATGTTTGCATGATGTGCGGCATCATCCTGTCAGCCGTCTATTTTGGCCGAGGCGGCGGGATACAGAGGCAGGGCCGCGCGCTGGTTCTCGCCCTTGCATTCGGTGCCTTCGTCATGGCGTCCTTCGGCATCGCGCCGACTTTCTGGCTGCTTGTCGCTGCCGCCTTTTTGTGGGGCTGCGGCGGGGGTGTTGCGATGACCATGAACCGCACCATTATCCAAGAGTCAGCCCCCGCCAGCCATCGCGGACGCATTCTCGCTGTGTTTCAGATGGGTGTACTGGGCGGTGCCCCGATCGGCGCCTTCCTCTCCGGCTTTTATGTGGAATGGTGGGGACCGCAGAATGCGGTACTCTTACCTGCCGCCGCGATGCTCCTTATGCTTGTCCTCGCTTGTCTTGCAACGCCCATATGGAGCATTCGCTCTCTCGCGGTTTCCGCAGCGGCTGATTGATTGTTCGCGGATATAGCAACGCTGAAACTTGCGCTGACCGCTCAATCAGCATAGGCCTTGGGGCGCATGCAACGCCGAAGGAATCCCCTGCCCGTGTCGACCGAGCCCCAAGACAAATCTCACCTGCATTGGTACATGGGCGGGGTCTCTGCCTATTTCTTCTCCGGCGGCGTGCAGACCGTTCTCTTTCCCTGGCTGATTGTCATCGTGCTGGAACAAAGCGCTGAACGGGTTGGCATTGCACAGATGCTCGCGATGATGCCGATGCTTATCCTGGGTCTGTTTGGCGGCGCGACGGCCGACCGTAAGGAGTTGCGCCGCTACCTGATGCGTCTTCAGGTCGCCGCCGCAATCACACCGCTCATTCTGGTCGCGCTCTATTTTGGTGGCTACCTCATTTACGAAGTGCTTGTCGCCTACGCCATCATTGGGTCTGCACTTGGCGCCTTCACCATGCCCGCACGTGACTCCCTCTTGAACCGGGTCGCGAACACGAGCCTGGGAGGGAGCATTCAACAAGCGGTTACAATGGCAACTGGCGCGCAATTCATGTCGCAGGTAGCGGGACTGTTGGTCGGCGGCCTTGCCACAATTGTCGGGGCTGCGCCCCTGATGATTGCACAATCCTTTTCTTTGCTGATCGCGGCTGCGACGACAATGAAACTTCCCAAAGCCCCACCCTCAGTGGCGCGCGGAAAACCGGAAGACCGCCCGTCTCAGATTTCGCAGATCCGCGAAGGCATTGACATTGTCTGGCAGGATGAAAATCTGCGATCGGTTATCCTGATGATGTTCTTCGCCGGCATTCTCTATATCGGCGTGTTTATGGTGCTCTTTCCCCTGCTCATTCGCGACATTTATGGCGGCGGATCCTTTGAAATCGCCTTTATCAATATCTGCTTCTTTGGGGGGATCGGCGTCTCCTCTATGGCACTCACCCGGCTCCCTCCGATCAGACGACAGGGCCGCGCCATCATGCTCGCGATGTGTTCCGGCTCAATCATGATGGTGTTTGTGCACTTCCATCCACCACTCTGGGCTGTGTTTGCGCTGGCGCTCTGCTGGGGATTGTCGTCTGGCATCTCGATGAGCCAATCGCGCGCCATTGTTCAAATTGCCGCAACAGACAGTCACCGGGCGCGCGTGCTCTCGGTCTTTCAGCTGGGCATGATGGGGGGCGGGCCGATTGGTGCGTTTGGCGCCGGGTTCGTGATTGAAGCCTTAGGACCGCTGGACGCTGTTCTCGTGCCGTCATCCTGCATGGTCGTGCTCTGGCTCATTATCTTCTTCAGCACCAACCTCTGGAAGATTGAGGCAGGAACGGGTCAGGCAGCCGAAACCGCCTGACCCGCTTCTATTGCGCTTATTCGTATTCGCGTTCATCCCACCAAGGGAAGAAGACGGGCATGTCTTCAGACACCTTGCAGGGATAGGTTGCAGGGCGTTTCTCGAGGAAGGACATAACCCCTTCCTTGGCATCTGCTGATGCGCCGCGAGAGAAGATGGAGCGGCTGTCGAGCTTGTGGGCTTCCATCGGATGATCCGCCCCTGCCATGCGCCAGACGAGCTGACGTGACAAAGCGATCGAGACCGGCGCTGTGTTGTCAGCAATCTCACGGGCAATCTCGCGGGCCTTGGGCAGAAGTTGGTCTTCTGGCAGCACTTCGCGCACCAGACCACCGCGCAGTGCTTCTTGCGCATCAAACACTTTACCGGAATAGATCCATTCCAGCGCCTGGCTCACGCCAACGACGCGCGGCAGGAACCAGCTGGAGCACGCTTCGGGGACAATGCCGCGGCGCGCAAAAACAAACCCAAAACGGGCTTTCTCAGATGCCAGGCGAATGTCCATCGGCAGCTGCATGGTGACGCCGATACCGACAGCCGCACCATTGATCGCCCCGATCACCGGTTTCAGGCTTTCATAGATGCGGAGCGTCAGACGTCCACCACCGTCGCGAACGGACGGGTGGCTCCAGTCGATCTCACCATCGCTTGAAGACGCGGTGCCTTCTTTATCAGGGCGGTCATCACGCTTTTCATAATCAAAGGTCTTTGCGCCCTGCGACAAGTCCGCTCCCGCGCAGAACGCCTTGCCGTCGCCGGTGATAATGATCGCGCGGACTTCATCGTCTGCGTCGGCCCGATCAAAGGCGTCAATCATGTCGAGCATCATCTGACCGGTAAAGGCGTTCATTTTTTCCGGTCGGTGGAGGGTGATGGTCAGGATACTGTCCTCGACCTCATATTTGATGGTTTCGTAGCTCATGGTTTTCTCCCTATTAGAACTCTTGCAATGCGAGGCACCTGTTCCCCTGCGTCACCCTTCACGGGCACTTAGACGCAGCTTCCTCGCGAATTCTGCGATGCATAAATGTCTGTACCTGATATAACAGCCTTCATCGAAAGGCTGCACCAGAAAAGCCTTCGTGAACGCCTGCGAGACCAAGCAGACCGATTAATAAAGACACGCCGGGAGACGTACCGAATGTTCCATCCATGCCACCACGCAGCCAAAAACCCTGACAAACCTGCCTACATCATGGCCTCGACCGGGGAAGTTGTGACCTATGGCGAGCTGGAAGCGCGCTCCAATCAAGCTGCGCAATTATTCCGCTCAGAAGGCCTGAAGCCCGGCGATGCCATTGCAATTTACATGGAGAACAATGCCCGTTTTCTGGAGCTTTGTTGGGCCGCGCAGCGGGCCGGTCTCTATTTCACAGCGATCTCGTCTCGTCTGACGGCACCTGAAGTTGACTATATTGTTGCTGACTGCGGGGCGAAACTCTTCTTCACATCCACGGCCATTGGCCCGGTTACAACGGAACTTGTCGGCCAGGGTCTTCTGAAGGGCGTTACCAAGCGTTTCATGATCAATGGCAAAGATGATGGCTATGAGAGCTATGAAGAAGCACGCAATGCCATGCCCACTGACCGTATCGCAGACGAAACGGCAGGTACCGACATGCTCTATTCGTCAGGCACGACGGGACGTCCTAAAGGCATTCGTCGCAAACTGTCCGGGGGTCCTATTGATGAAGGCGAAGGCCTGCTCAATCTCGTAACGCTTCTCTATGGCATGACTGAGGAGACAATGTATCTCTCTCCTGCGCCGCTCTATCACGCTGCGCCCTTGCGCTACAATATGTCAGTGCAACGCATTGGGGGGACCTGCATTGTAATGGATCATTTTGATCCCGAGCAGGCTTTGCAGCTTATCGAGAAGCACAAGATTACCCATTCACAATGGGTGCCCACCATGTTTGTGCGGATGTTGAAAATGCCACGCGAAGAGTTGAGCGGCTACGACCTTTCCTCTCACAAAGTGGCGATCCACGCGGCCGCTCCCTGCCCTGTCCCTGTGAAGGAGCAGATGATTGAGTGGTGGGGCCCTGTCATTTATGAGTATTATGCTGGGTCTGAGGGCAACGGTTTCTGCCAACTCAATTCCGAGGAATGGCTGGAGCACAAAGGCTCTGTCGGTAAACCGCTCCTCGGCTCGGTCCACATTTGCGACGAAGAAGGCGTTGAGCTGCCCGTTGGCGAAGCAGGGACGATCTATTTCGCGCCTGCCGAAGATGCAGACCCTGACGACATGTTCGAATATCACAATGACCCGGACAAGACGAAGGATTCGCGCCACCCCTCCAAACGGGGTTGGTCAACGCTCGGTGATGTGGGCCGTGTTGATGAAGACGGCTATCTTTATCTGACAGACCGCAAAGCCTTCATGATCATCTCCGGTGGTGTGAACATTTATCCGCAGGAAGCAGAGAACATTCTGATCACGCACCCAAAAGTTGCTGACGTCGCTGTCATCGGCGTGCCGAACGAAGACTTTGGTGAAGAGGTGAAGGCGGTCGTGCAGCCGGTAGACTGGAATGAAGCGGGCCCCGACCTCGAAGCGGAGCTGATGGAATTCTGTCGCGAGCAACTGGCACAGATCAAATGTCCCCGTTCTGTCGACTTTGACGAGGAACTGCCCCGCCACCCGACCGGTAAGCTCTATAAGCGTCTGGTTCGGGATCGCTATTGGGGCAATCATGACTCGAAAATCGTCTGACAGAGAGACGACACGCTCCTCCCATCGCCCGCTTAAGCTGCCGGGCGATGGGACCATTCGCCGTGAAGACATTACGCCGGCGTTTATCGACAGGCTGGAGCGGCAGGTTGCAAGTCTGCCCGGCTACTCTCTGATCACTCATGAAGAGCGTGAAGCCTCCCGCCGCGCCTTTCTGGACACCCGCCGCAAAAACCAGGGCCTTTGGGTTTTTGGCTATGGATCGCTGATGTGGAATCCGGCGATCCATGTTGCCCAGTCGGCAAAGTCCACATTGTTTGGGTATCACCGGGCGTTCTGCCTACATCTGGTGATCGGGCGCGGCAGTCCGAAAAAACCCGGGCTGATGCTGGGGCTTGATGCGGGTGGGTCCTGTGTTGGCATTGCCCACCGTATTGCTCCCGAACACGTGGAAAGCGAGACGGAAATCCTTTGGCTTCGGGAGATGGTGGGGACCGGCTATGTGCCGAGGGCGGTTCAACTGCGCATTGGCGCCAGGCGGGTGGAGGGTCTGACCTTTGTTGCCAACAGAGGCAGCAAACGCTTTGCAGGCCGCATCCCCTTCAAGAAGGCTGTACGCCGTATGGCAAGTGCCGAAGGCGATATTGGGACGAACCGGGATTATCTCTATCGCACCATTGCGCATCTCAACGAGTTTGGGTTGGCAGAAGGCCCTCTCCATGAATTGGAGCGCGCGGTGCGCGCACGGGCCGGAGACCTTTAATTCGTGCGAAACTTGAGGTAGGCTCTATGACGAACGGGGTACGTTCGAAACCAAAGGTTCCTCCATGTCTCTTCTACGACCAGCTCTTCTTAGCGCCGCTGTTGTTTTAGCCACTGCTTTCGTCTTGCCTGTTCAGGCTGTTGAAACACACTCGTCGGGCAAACAGTGCAACAGCAATCAAGGGGTGGGCGGAAAATTTGACCGAGAATTTTTCGTCTTCTTTGATACGGCCTCCAGCGCACTGGACAATGAAGATAAGGCGATCATCCGGGAAGTTTATGAACGCGCAGAGGGACAACATGCCGCCCAGATTTGCCTGTTTGGCAAAGCCAGTAAGACCGGCAATCCAGCCTCCAACGCCGCACTCGCCAGAAGTCGTTCAGAAGCCGTCGCCAGTGAGCTGAGACGCCTTGGCTGGGAACGCGGACGGATTGCCATTGAACCTGAGGGCGAAACCTGGGGTTGGTTGGAGGATCTCACCTGGGAAGCAAGCGAAGACCGGCGTGTCCGTATTCGCCTCTCCCTCTAGCATGAGAGACTGATAAGATGCTTGCTGCTCGTCCGGTTAAAAAGCGACGCGCCAAACCTGGGGAGCGGCTCGCCAAACTACGGTCTCAGCAGACGGATCGGCTAGAATATCTGGGCTATGTGATCCCTTTTCATCCGATGATCGGTCATAACCTTGGACCGGGACTGTTTGACTGGGACCGGCTGGAACGGCGCCAGATGAAAGAGGCTCATGCAGAGGCCTGGGCTGGCCCCAGCCAGGAGGCAGCACAGCGTCGGTTCAAAAAAGCACAGGAACTCGGCATTTCCTATCGCGATTATGTCTTGGAAATTCTCGAACGAGGTCGTTACCTTTAGGCCAACTCTTCAAGGGATCACTTCCCAATATCAAAAACACAACTGGAGGCATTTTTATGCGCATGTTCGACACCGTTGCTGATTACGCGGCGGAAAAAGGAAATGAAATCGGCGTCAGCGACTGGGTTGAGATCGATCAAGAGCGGATCAATATGTTTGCCGAGGCAACCGGTGACCATCAGTGGATCCACATTGACCCTGAGCGGACCCAGAAAGAGCTGGGCATGCCAACCATTGCACATGGCTATCTCACACTCTCTCTGCTGCCTAAGCTGATGGGCGAAATCAGCGGCGTGAAAAGTGTGACGCGGGGCATTAATTATGGCTCCAACAGCGTACGCTTCACCAACATGGTACCTGTCGGTTCTCGCGTTCGCGGACGCTTGACACTGAAAGACACAGCACCAAAGAGCGGTGGCACACAGATCATCAACGAAGTTGCGATCGAAATTGAAGGCCAGGAACGTCCAGCGCTTATCGCTGAAACGATTACGCTTCTTTTCGAATAGGATTTTCGTGCTTATCTTTAATGGCCTTCGGCGGGATGTCCCTGCCGGAGGCTTTTTTATATTAGAAAGACCGCCATGCCTCTCGCGCTTCCTGCCGCTGCTCCCATCGCCGATAAAAAGCCTGTCACCGACACCCGTCACGGGATCACGCGGTCGGATCCCTATGACTGGCTCCGCGATCCGGACTGGCAGACCTTGATGAAAGACCCGAGTGTCCTGCAGCCAGATATACGATCTTACCTAGAATCAGAGAACGCATACGCAGATGGTGCATTTGAACCCCTCACAGATCTCCGCGAGACGTTGTTTGAAGAGATCAAAGCGCGCATCAAAGAGGACGACAGCTCAGTGCCCGCGCCCCACGGAGACTGGCTCTATTATTCGAAGTATGAAACGGGAGGCCAACACCCCCTCTTCTGCCGCAAGCCCCGCTCCCGCGCGCCTGAAGAGACCATCATTCTTGATGGCAATACGGAGGCAGAGGGTGAAGCCTATTTCAAAATCGGTGGCGCCGCGCGAAGCCCCAATGACACGCTTTTTGCCTGGAGCGCTGATCTGAAGGGTTCTGAATATTTTACGCTGAAAGTGCGGGACATTGAGAGCGGCAAAGATCTTACCGACAGCATACCCGACACAAGCGGTGGAGCGGCCTGGGCGCTTGATAACAAAACCTTTTTCTATGTCCGTGTTGATGAGAACCACCGGCCCGGCAAGGTCTTCCGCCACACCTTGGGACAGGCCCCATCGGAAGACGTGTGCGTCTATGAAGAAACCGATCCAGGTTTTTTCGTGGGCGTCGGTACGGTTCAAAGTGGGCGCTATATCATCATCAGCGCGCATGATCATCAGACCAGCGAAAGCTACCTGATTGACGCGGCCGCGCCGGACACCACGCCACAACTCGTTGCCGCTCGAGAGCCCGGCGTTGAATATGATCTGGAACATGATGCACCGCGTGATCGCTTTCTAATCGTCACTAATGCGGATGAGGCAGAAGACTTCAAGCTGGTGGAAGCGCCAGCCTCCTCACCCGACCGAGCAAACTGGAAAGATGTGCTGCCACATCGTTCAGGCACGCTGCTGCTTGATCATTGCGCCTATCACAACTTCCATGTCCGCCTGGAACGGGAAGACGGGCTTAACCGGATTATTGTCCGTGTGCTGGATGACAATAGCGAGCATGCGATTTCGTTCGAAGAGGACGCGTATGACCTGGGCTTCATGTCGGGTCTGGAATATGACACGCGCGAAGTGCGCTTCGCCTATTCGTCGATGACGACGCCGGAACAGATTTTCGACTATGACATGGGCACACGAGACCGCACACTGCTGAAAGAGCAGGAGGTTCCGAGCGGCCATATTGCTGGCGACTATGTGACCGAGCGGATTTTCGCGACTGCCAAAGACGGCACGCAGGTACCCATCTCTCTTGTCTATCGCGCAGGTACCCTGTTGGACGGTTCCGCGCCTTGCCTTCTTTATGGGTACGGCGCCTATGGCATCTCCATGCCGGCGTCATTTTCAGTCAGCCGGTTGAGCCTTGTGGACCGCGGTTTCATCTATGCCATCGCCCACATTCGTGGCGGCAAAGAGCGCGGCTATGGCTGGTACAAGGATGGCAAGCTCGACCGAAAGATAAATACCTTCACCGACTTTATTGCTGCCGGAGAGCATCTGGCTGCCGAGGGGTATACCTCGCGTGGCAACATCACTGCCCATGGGGGAAGTGCAGGCGGCATGTTGATGGGGGCGGTGGCCAATCTTGCCCCTAACCTTTTCAAAGGCATTGTCGCAGAAGTCGCCTTTGTGGATGTGCTCAACACCATGCTTGATGACACGCTTCCACTCACGCCGCCTGAATGGCTTGAATGGGGCAACCCGATTGAAGACAAATCTGCGTATGAGGCCATTGCGGCCTATTCGCCCTATGACAATGTTGCACAGCTGCCCTATCCAAACATCCTGGCTCTTGCGGGTCTCACAGACCCACGCGTTACCTATTGGGAACCCGCAAAGTGGATCGCGAAGCTGCGGGCCCACTCAACAAGTGACAATGCCATTCTCTTTAAGACCAATATGGATGCAGGACATGGAGGCGCGGCTGGGCGTTTTGAGCGGTTGAAAGAAACTGCGCTCGTCTATGCATTCGCGTTGGCAGTACACGGGTTGGCGTGAGGGCAAAACATGCCCTTCGAGACGCGGTGCTCTATGCCGCCCCTCACGATGAGCGGACGCATAACATCTGCCTCATGGTGAGGGGCTTTGCCTTCTGGAAAAGCCGTCTCGAACCATGCGATGTGCTCAGACTGGTTTATCACCGATGACGGTGACCCGCTCCATGCGACGCACTGCAGGCCAATAGTCTGACACGGCGTAATGTTGGGCTGCCCGATTGTCCCAAAAGGCGATGGAGTTCTTCGCCCATGAGAAGCGGCATTGATATTCCGGGATTGCTGCGCGGGAATAGAGATACTGCAACATTGCATCTGACTCTGCGCGATCCCAGCCTTCAATATATTGCGTGAAGGCGAGGTTCACATAGATCGATTTGCGGCCACTCTCCGGGTGCGTCCGGATAACCGGATGATGGGGGTTGGGATACCGCTTGTTGTAGACCTCTATTTCCTCTTCCGACAGACCTTTCTTCCTCAAGCCCTGGCGGAAGTTGGCAAAATCGTGGACAGCGATCGCCCCGTCGAGCTTCTCTTTGAAATCCTCGGGCAGGTCGTCATAAGCCGTTTCCATATTTGCAAAGAGCGTGTCCCCGCCGTTGGCGGGAACTTCTCTCGCCCGCAAGATGGAGCCCAACGAAGGCTCCAGACGCCATGTCACGTCAGAGTGCCAGAGGTTTTCCTTGCCCTTATTGTCCTTGCCATGCTCAATGGCCAGAACTTCAGGGTATTCAGCATTTTGCTTGCCGAAAGGATGCACTTCGAGCTCGCCAAATTTTCGGCCGAAATCCAAATGCTGTTCGGTGGTGATGTCCTGGTCGCGGAAGAAAAGTACCTTCCTGTCAACCAGTGCTGCCCGAACGGCAGCCGCCAGTTCATCGCTGACGGGCTTACGGAGATCAATCCCATGAATGGTTGACCCGATATGGGGGCTGAGCGGTTCAATCGTCAGGCCCAATGCTTCGGCATTCTTGATCGCGGCTGGTGCATTCATCGCTGGTTTCCTCCCCAGGAAGCGCTGTAAAATTTCGACGGTTTAGTCTGCCGTGCGTTGACGCCCACTGCCCGCAAATGATTTACTAATTCCACAGAGTGGAATTACTTGGCATCTAAGGCAATGGCTGAACGAAACATAGAATCCCTGACGCGGGGCCTGGCTGTTGTGGAAGCCCTAAATCGGCGCGCCTATACCACTTTGGCCGACCTGCATGAAGATACACAATTGCCGAAGTCCACGCTGGTGCGCCTGCTTGATACCTTGATTTCGGCAGGATATGCACGGCGCATCTCACGAAGTGCCGGATATTGTCTGACAGACCGGGTCACCCTTCTGTCAGCCGGATTTCAAAGCGTGGATCGGATCGTGGAAGCGTCTCGTCCTCACCTGCGTGCCGTTACGTCCGGCCACAAATGGCCGCTTGCCATCGCTACTCTCGACAATGATGCGATGCTCGCGCGCTATAGCACCCTCTCGCACTCCCCCTTCGCTCTCGACAGAATTTACATTGGACGACGCATACCCCTGCTCGTCTCAGCAATGGGGCGCGCCTATTTCGCCTTCTCTTCGGATGAAACACGCGCACTCCTGCTTTCCACCTTGCAGGGGTCCGGGCGCGAAGCAGATCGACCGGCTCTTGATGAGACGTACATCGCCCGGCTCGTGGATACGGTGCGCAAGGATGGTTACGCAGTATCTGGCCCTGTCCAAGATGATCGAGCCTTTGGCATTGCAGTGCCTGTATTGAAAGGCGGCGAGGCGCAGGCGGCCATCACCATGCGCTTCATTCGGTCAGCCATCACGCCTGCCGACGCGGCGACGCAGTTCGTTGGAACATTACAGAAGACGGCAAACGCCATTGCTGCAGAGATTTGAGTGCAGCTAGTCGCCCTCAACCGGTGTGATGTTGATCTTTACCTCACCGCTGCCTTCGGGTGTTACCGTCACTTTCTGAGCAACAGCGTCATACTCAGCCGTTCCTCCCTCAACCGACAGGCTATAGCCATCAGGGTATTGCAAGACGGGAACAAAGAGTGTCGCCTCGCCACTTCCCTCAGGTTGATAGCGCGAAAGAAACTCTCCTGTTTCCAGTTTGAATTTCGTTTCGACCGGTGTGCCCTTGCAGGACTGCAGATAGGGCCGCACAAAGCCTTTAAGCGCCCGGCCGCCCGAATTGATGTCTTCGGGGTCGGTTTGCTGATCGCGACTGAAAATTGACAGGTCTTCCTGGTTCCAACCATCACCAATGGCCAGATCGTTCGAGTTGGATGCGGTGTAATTCCAGTGCGTTGAGCTCAGGTGCAGATCGTCAAGCGCGTTGTAGAGAAACTCCAATGCAAGTACATGGGATGTCCAGGGAGTTTCAGAGCGGTCGCCCTCGGCCCAAGCCTGATAGGCCGTGGCGCCATCCAGGTCATAGGGAATGCCACATTCACCGATCAGTGTTGGCGCACCCGCTCCCCCATTTAGGGTACGGCCTGCATTGCGAATGTTCGAAAGTTGTCGCTTGTAGTGCGCTTCGATTTCCTCCCGTCCATTCAATGTCTTGCCTGAGAAGGGATTGACCGCTGTTGGATACATGAAGGTCTTGGTCGACAAGGTCGCAATATCATACCAGTGGGACGCGTTCACCGTTCGATCCGGCGTTTCTTCCGGAAACGCACCACCCAACAGACCCGTAAACGGATCAAGCTCAGCGAAAATCAGCCAATCACTTCGCACCGCACGCACTTCACCGGCAACTTTGTCAAAGAAGGGCGCCATGTAGTCATCTTCCAGATCAACTTTGCGTCCATCGACCGATTGGAAAAAATCTTCACGAAGCGCTTCTACGCCTTCATTTGTGCGGCGGTAGGCGCCTGCCTGCTCAAACGGGTCTTGTGCCCCTGGAAGCCAGCAATCGACATTGTTGGGATTGACCTGTCGGTCCTCTGTTACGACGGATGCCATATGTTCCAGCGAGAATTCAAGTTGAGGAACGCTGCGCGTTACCCCACGCGCCACGGCCAACCCATCAAGCGCAGACCAAGCTGGCCCAGGCGTGGCGATACGCGGGTTCTCCTCGGATTTTCCAACATGCTGATAGGAAAGAGATTGGCCCACATAGCCAGTGCCTGGCTCATTCAACGTGTCAAAACCGATCACATTCGGCATGTCTTTCACCCGCTTGGCGATCTCAACCAGACAGGCCGCATAATGGTTCTGCAAATAGTCTTGGACATTCTGTCTGTCGATCACCATGTCGGGCGCAAAATCGCGCCCAGCAAAAAAGAGCGTCCACATGATGCCGTTGGCCGGAAGACGATAGTTTTGCGCCCAGGTCATGGTCGCGTAATTGTCTTCCTGACGCCCGCCACGCGCATAATCATACTTGTATTGCATCACATGGGCTGCACCTGCCTCATGGAACTTTGTGAAGTCGAGCCCCACTTTCTCAAAAATCCAGGCCGGGGCACCATCGCCGCCTGTCATACGGCTCCAAACGTCCTGGTGGAAGTCGACAAACACATAGAGACCATGTTCGCCCGCCAACCGGCAAAGCTCAGCGTAATAGTCCAGATAGTCCGTGTCATACTCACCTGGGCCTGCATGCTCCACAGCTTCCCAGGTGGTAAGAAGACGTAGACAGTTGAAACCCCAGGCAGCAAGCCTTGAGAAATGCTCCTCAGCTTCTGCGATCGGGAAAGGACGTCCGATGAAAGAGACGGTGCGATGGTCGGCAAAGTCGGTTGGATGGTTCGTGCCCCCATCGGGATAGGGCATTTTGCAGTCGCCGCCGAGATTGACACCGCGCAAGATGACCTTGCGGCCATCCGCATCCTTAAACCACGACCCGTCAATGCCGATCCTTGATAGCGTCACACTCAATCTCCCCATAGCGCGTCAAATTTTGTTGAAGGCATCAAACAGGAAAGCGCGCCTTGCCGCAATCGCTAGTGTGACTTGTCATTCGTTCACCAGTCACTCATTCTGCGCCCCTCAACATTTCTTCAGGTGGTTCCCATGAGCAACGTATCCCTTCTGCCCCTCCCCGCACATCCGACTGGTCTGTCCTGGCCTACTGATGATTGGGAGACGGGGGAGCCGGGGACCCATGTTGATCGAGCCAGGCTAGATCGGCTGGTGGATCATGGCTTTGGATCACAGACTGGCCCGGAGATGGGCGAAACACACGCGCTGCTTGTTGTGCAGCATGGCAAGGTCGTCGCGGAGCATTACAGGGATGACTTTACGGCTGCCTCAACATTTCCCTCCTGGTCCAAGGCGAAAAGCATTACCCAGGCGCTGATCGGTATCCTGGTGCGCGAAGGCAAGATTGACATTCATGCGCGCGCTGACGTGCCGGAGTGGGAAGACCCTGCAGACCCACGCCATGCCATCACTCTCGATCAACTATTGCGCATGTCGAGCGGTCTCGCGTTCCGTGAAGAATACACAGATCAAGCCCCCTCTGACGTGATCGAGATGCTTTGGGGAAAGGGCGAAAAAGACACGGCAGCCTTTGCAGCCTCTTTCCAACTGGAGCACGCCGTCGGCTCGTCCTGGTCCTATTCAAGTGGCACCACAAATATTGTCGCACGCTGCGCAGCACGCGCACTGGGGGCGAGCGGAGCGGCGTTTGAGAAATTCATGCGCCGGGAATTGCTTGATCCCATCGGCATGAAAAGCGCTGAACCAAAATTTGATGATGCAGGCACGTTTATCGGCTCGTCCTTCTGCTTTGCGACGGCGCGGGATTTTGCCAAGTTCGGCACGCTTTATCTCCGTGATGGCGTCTGGGACGGGAAACGCATCCTCCCGGAAGGTTGGGTTGATTATGCGCGCACGCCGACACCGCAAACGACGGCGATGCTCGAAGCTGATGGTCCCTATGCCGCCCACTGGTGGCTGGAACGCGGTGGTGCAGGAAGTTTTTCCGCCAACGGCTTTGAGGGCCAGTTCACCATTGTCGTGCCAGATTGCGATCTCGTGATGGTGCGTCACGGCAAGACAGATGCGAGCCTGGGCCCCAATATGAAGGCCTGGATGGCGGATGTGGTCGATTGTTTTAGGGGGTGAGCCGGTTCGCTTTTCCCGAGCTTTCCCTTTGGCGCCAAACGTTTAAGATCATCCCCAACAAAACACACTTGCGGGGGAAATCTCATGAACGCGGAAACACCTTTCACGACACCTGAAGATGTCGGGTTTGACACCACCAAGCTTTCCAACATCACGAACTATTTCGGCTCCTATGTCGAGAAAGGCAAGCTTGCGGGCGTCTCTACCCTTGTGGCGCGCGGTGGCAAGATTGCCCATTTTGAAACTGTCGGCGAACGGGATCGGGAAAACTCTCTCCCGATGGAGAAAGACACGATCTTCCGTATCTACTCCATGTCGAAGCCGATCACATCCGTTGCCCTGATGATGCTCTATGAGCGCGGACTGTTTCAGCTCTCCCATGAAGTGTATCGCTACATTCCCTCCTTCAAGAAATTGCAGGTTTGGGACGGCGGCACGTTTGACGATTACAAGACGAAGCCCTGTGAACGGGCAATGACAATTCGCGATCTGCTGACCCACACATCAGGCCTCACGTATGGCTTTATGCATGTGCATCCGGTGGACAAGATTTACCGCAAGAGCGGCATTGAAGGTGCAGCCACCGCAAATGGTATGAACCTGGAAGAGTTTTGTGATGCGCTGGCGGATATTCCCCTGCTCTTCTCGCCCGGCACCCAGTGGAGCTATTCCGTCGCCACCGATGTCTGTGGTCGTTTGGTCGAAGTGCTTTCTGGCCAACCCCTCGATAAATTCCTGCAGGAGAATATTTTCGACCCGCTTGGCATGGTTGATACCGGCTTCATGGTACCCGCCGACAAGCTGAACCGGTTTGCGTCCAACTACGAGAAGAACCCGCAAACCAAGGAAGTCCGGCTGTTTGATCCCGGCAGTGAGAAAAGCACCTATGCAACGCCAAAGCCCTTCTTCTCAGGCGGAGGGGGTCTGACATCTACAATGACGGACTATTGGCGTTTCTGTCAGATGTTCCTGAATGGGGGGGAGTTGGACGGCGTGCGCATTCTCTCGCCCAAGACGGTTGACTACATGACGTTGAACCATCTGCCCGACGGCAAGACCATGCCGGAAATGGACCAGTCGGCCTTCTCTGAGACAGGTTCAGAAGGAACAGGTTTTGGTCTTGGCTTTTCTGTGATTATTGACGCAGCAGAGGCACAAGCTGTCACTTCTGAGGGCAATCATTCCTGGGGCGGGGCTGCGTCCACCTATTTCTGGATTGACCCGCAGGAAGATCTGATCGGCATTTTGATGACGCAATTAATGCCATCGCGCGCCTATCCCCTGCGCCCACAAATGCAACAGCTGGTCTACGGGGCGCTGGTTGACTAACTCTTCATGAGCGAAACCCCATGACTGACGACACGTTGAGCGAGGCGGCAAAAGCCTCGCTCAAAAAACATAAGCATGATCGGGTGGCGCTTGCGCCCCATGCCTCAGTATGGGCGAAACAGTTCCAAGCCATTTCTGATCAGTTGTTAGATGCCTGCGGAGACAAGCTCGTCGCCATTCATCACATTGGCAGCACCAGCGTGCCAAGTCTTGCGGCCAAACCGCTCATCGACATTATGCCTGTCCTGCGTCATCACGATGAGGGGGCCAGCCTTGCGCCTCTACTGGAACCGCTAGGCTTTGTCTATTTCGGGGCATACGGCATTGAGGGGCGACACTTCTTTCGTCGCAAAGCGGAGATCAATGTGAACGCCCATATGTTTGAATCGGGGCATATTGAGATTGAACGCCATCTCGTTTTCCGCGATGCGCTCAGGTCGGACGATCAATTGCTCGCCTCCTATCAAAACCTGAAAGAGGCGTTGGCAACCAGCTTCCCCAATGATGTGGACAGCTACGCCAGGTCCAAAGGTGACTTTATCGAGAAAGTCTTGCGGGATTTAGGCGCGCCCGCGCGACCTGGTGGACCAGACAATTGATGCCCTTGTGGATCCCCATCACCATTGCCGCAGCTTTTTTGCAGAACCTGCGCTCAGCTCTGCAACGACAAGTTGCGCGAGACCTCACTGCGACAAGCGCCACCTATGTGCGGTTCCTCTTCGGGCTGCCGGTCGCTTTGATCTATGTCTGGATCTTGCTCAGCACCTTTGACGTGAAGCTTCCCACTCCCCCGCCTGCATTCTACGTCTACGCCATCATTGGTGGCATTGCGCAGATCATTGGTACGGTGTTGCTGGTCGCGCTCTTTGCCCACCGGAATTTTGTCGTCGGCACCACCTATTCAAAAACCGAAACGGTTCAGACTGCCCTCTTTGGTATTTTTGTGTTTGGTGAGGTGATCACTCTTGGTGCGGGCATCGGGATTGCTGTCAGCCTGCTGGGCGTGATCGCCATTTCCATGGCGCGAACAGATGCTACACCCGCCGCCCTCATCACATCGCTTACTGAACGCGCAGCCTTGATGGGGATTGGATCAGGCGCAGCCTATGGCATTGCAGCGGTCTGCTACCGGGCTGGCTCCCTCTCGCTCAACATGGAGGGATTTCTGCTGCCCGCCGCCATCACACTAGCTGTTGTGCTCACCATTCAGACTGTGCTGATGACGGGCTGGCTGCTTTGGAAGGATCGAACTTCCCTAATAGCGACCCTGAAGAACTGGCCCGCGTCGCTTGCTATTGGGGTGGCCGGTGCGGTCGGCTCCATTGGCTGGTTTACCGCAATGACGCTGCAAAACGCGGCTTATGTGCGTGCGCTTGGCCAGATCGAGCTCGTTTTCACGTTCGCGGTCTCCTGGTTCTGGTTTCGCGAACAAGCGAATGCGAAGGAGATTGCAGGCGTTCTCTTGATCATCGGAGGGCTTGTGGTGCTGGTCTTGGGGACCTAACACGGGCTGGGATATGATTGTGACGCTTGCTAGTGCGTGGGACGTAGGAGAAAGATTTCGATGGAGATACGAGATGAACGGCCGGACGATGCAGATGCGATCTATCAGCTGACACTCGCGGCGTTTGAGCCGATGTGGTTTAGCGATAACACGGAAGCGCCTCTTGTCGGATCGCTGCGCGAGGCTGGAGACTTAACCCTCTCCCTCGTGGCGGAGATAGACAATAAAATTGTCGGCCACATAGCCTTCTCTCCCGTGACGATTAATGGACGGCATGACGATTGGTTTGGTCTTGGTCCCGTGTCTGTCTCACCCAATCTGCAGAAAGGCGGCATTGGACGGGCCCTGGTAGAACGGGGCCTCAGCATGCTTCAGGAACGAGGCGCCAAAGGATGCGCACTCACCGGCAATCCAGACATCTACAGTCGCATGGGTTTCGTGAGTGATGGGAACCTTCAATATGGTTCCCTAGATGCGCGTTTTGTACAATGGATCGCCTTTTCTGGCGCAGACCCCGTTGGCGACCTCAAATTTGCGCCAGCCTTTGGCGATGAGACTTAAACAGGTACGTCGCCTGCAATTGTCGTGCGGTGCATGACCCGCAAGTGTCCGTCATAACCGCCATCAGCCAGATGGAGACAGCAGCGATTGTCCCAGAGTGTCAGCATGTTTTGCCGCCACTTGTGACGATAGACATATTTGTCCTGCACCATATGCACAAAGAGTTCGCCCAGCAGTGCCTGAGCGTCGGCGTCGTCCATGCCCTCAATGCCGATTGTGTAAGTGGGGCTCACATAGAGCGCCTTGCGGCCGGTAACAGGATGCGTGCGGACGAGCGGGTGCAGCTGCTTTGTTTCGGCCTTTGTCGATGAAATTATTTTCATCGTGCGCTTTTCAGTTTCCTGTGCGAAGAGGCCCTTAGAGCCATAAGGCAGGATCGCGCTGTGGATGGCCGTCAAGCCTTCCAGGCGTGCCTTCATTTCATCAGAGAGATCGTCATAGGCTCGGGTGCCATCGGCATAGAGCGTGTCGCCGCCGACAGGGGGCGTCACTTCAGAATGGAGGATGGTGCCTGCAGGTGGGGCTTCCTGAAAACTCCAGTCGGAATGCCAGCCCGCGCCGAAGTTCGTCGCCTTCTCGTCTGGCTCGCGGCGGAGTTCCAAGACATGGGGGCGCCCCTCCATCGATTTGATGAAGGGATCCTCGCCGAACTCCCCCAATTGGAGGGTGAAGGCTTCCAACTCATCAAGCGTCAGCGGCTGATCAGGGAAATAGACCACGCCATGCGCTGCCCACGCGTCTTTCACATCTTGCAACGTCTCTGGAGGCAAGGGCTTTGATAAATCCAGGCCGGTGATCGCTGCTCCGAAGCCGGATGCATTTGCGTCCACAGTGATGGATTGAAAGTCTGAAAGGCTTGCCTGCGCCATAACGTGCCCCTTGTTCGCAAGTTCTTCTGTTCCTGAGAGCGTAGCGCTCTTGAGCGCACCGTGCACCCCGAAATCGTCCCTTGTTCACTCACGAAAAAAGGCCCCGGCGCAATCCCCGGAGCCCTTCAGATTGCCTTCGTTCCGCCTTATTCGGCGGCTTGTGCGCTCGCCGTTCCGGCCATGCCACCGAGGCGACTTGCGATCAAGGCTTCAGCGTCCGATACAATGCGCGAGATCAGTTCCGCGCATGTGGGCACATCATGAATGAGGCCCTGAACCATGCCTGCTGACCAGATGCCGTAATCCGGGTCGCCATTTTCATACACAACCTTACCGCGGGCACCTGCCACGAGGTGGGCAATGTCTTCGATCTTGGCATTGCCTTTACGCTCAATCGCCACCACTTCCTGGCTCACTTCGTTGCGCGCCACCCGTGCCGTATTACGCAGTGTACGGAAAATAAGATCGGTCGCCCGCTCGTCATTGGCGACAATCTGATCTTTTACCTTCTGGTGGATTGGCGATTCAGCAGTTGCCATGAAACGTGTGCCCATATTGATGCCTTCCGCACCCAGAGCCAATGCCGCTACCAGACCACGCGCATCGCCAAAGCCGCCCGATGCGATCATGGGCACTGTTACTTTGTCTGCGGCAGCAGGGATCAGGATCAGTCCTGGAATGTCATCTTCCCCTGGATGGCCCGCACACTCGAAACCATCAATGGAAATTGCATCCGCGCCCATCTTCTCCGCCTTCAAAGCGTGACGAACGGCTGTGCATTTGTGAATGACCTTCACACCATGCTTTTTCAACTCAATAATATGGTCGGCAGGATTGTTCCCTGCGGTTTCCACAATCTTCACACCGCTGTCGATGATCGCCTGACGATACTCATCATAAGGCGGCGGCTTTAGCGATGGCAGGATGGTGAGATTCACCCCGAACGGCTTGTCGGTGAGGTCCTGACATTTCTTGATCTCCTTGGCGAGATCTTCTGGTGTTGGCTGGGTCAGCGCGGTGATGAATCCGAGCCCGCCCCCATTGGCAACACCTGCAACCAGTTCTGCACGACCAACCCATTGCATGCCACCTTGGGCAATAGGGTGCTCTACGCCGAACAATTCCGTAAATCTTGTTTTGAGCACGATTGTCTCCCCTGTTCGTCGGTCTTAAGTCGGTTTTCGAAACCGCTCTTTGCCGACCTCAAAATTTCTATCTCTCAGATTTAGCAAATCAATGCGGTTTATGCATCCTCAGACATGGCTCTGTAGGGAATCTCTCTCGACACCTTGAATTCTCCCACAAGGAGACGCACATTACCGTTCATAATTGAACAAGACGAGACCGGATATGAACACGGGCGCTGATTGGAATCTCTTTCGAACCTTCCTTGCTGTTGCTGATGCCGGTTCGCATTCGGCAGCAGGACGGCGGCTAAAACTCAGCCACGCCACCGTGGGGCGCCATATTGCTGAGCTGGAACGCCATCTTGGCCAGAAGCTGTTCGTACGGGACACGGATGGGTACGCGCTTACGCCCGCTGGCGACCACCTGAAACAGGAGGCCGATCTGATGGCTTCCGCTGCGCTCCGGGCAGAGCGGATCGCAGCAGCCGAGGGAGAAAGCCCAAAAGGTGTCGTGCGGGTTTCAACAGCAGCAACACTCGCAGGCTATTGGCTGATGCCACACATGAAGGATTTCCACGCCACATTTCCCGACATTGAGATTGAGTACATGACTGACGCCTGGCCAGCCAGCGTGCGTCGACGCGAGGCGGACATTGTCATTCGGCTCTACGGCCCAGGACAGGAAAACCTGGTTGGCAAGAAAATCGCCCGGGTCGGGGTCGCGTTTTACGCGTCGAAAGACTATGTGGAAAAACACGGGGTCCCCACGTCGAGAGAAGAATGGGCCTCCCACACGGTGATTGGCTTTGCTGGCGCTGCCGCTGAAACTGAACTTCATAAATGGTCAAACCATGTGACCCGGGACGCGCCGACCTGGCTGCGCTGCTCCTCCATCGCTGACCAGCTCCGCGCCGTGCGCCAGGGCGTTGGGATTACGGTGCTCACCTGCCTTATCGGGGACCAGCATCCAGACCTTGTCCGCATTGCCCCTGACAAGCTCTTCAGTTCGACGGATGTGTGGCTTCTCGCCCACCCTGACCTCCGACAAACAGAGCCCGTCGCGACGGTTTTTGACTTCATTGCAGAGCGTGGGAAACAAGACCGGGACCATCTTCTCGGCCGAACGTCCTAAGCACCAGCGGCTTGTTCACTGAAGAACACCCTTCTGTTCACAATCGAACCTGTCAGACGGGCGGAACCGCCCTATATTCCCGCTCAACACGTTGAACCTGATTGCATCCGGAGAACCCCATGTCGCTGCCTCCCGTCCTACAGAATTCGCTCGAAATCCCGGTGGTGGGCTCGCCACTCTTCATCGTCTCGGGACCAGAACTCGTCATCGCCCAGTGTAAGGCTGGAATTGTCGGCTCGTTTCCGGCCTTGAACGCGCGGCCTGAGCCTGTACTTGAAGAGTGGATCATCCGCATTAAGACCGAGCTGGCTGAATATCAGGCTGCCAACCCGGACAAGAAAGTTGCGCCGTTCGCGGTCAATCAGATCTGCCATGCCTCCAACAACCGTCTGATGCATGACATGGAGGTCTGCACGAAACACGAAGTGCCGATCATCATCACGTCATTGCGCCCACCAGCAGAGATTGTTGAAGCTGCACACTCCTACGGCGGGAAAGTCTTCCATGACGTCATCAATGTGAAGCATGCCAAGAAGGCAGCAGAGCAAGGCGTTGATGGGCTGATCCTCGTTTGCGCAGGTGCCGGCGGTCATGCAGGAACGCTCTCCCCCTTCGCACTCGTGCGCGAAGTAAAGGAATGGTTTGACGGCACGATCCTTCTGTCTGGTGCAATCTCTGATGGTTTCTCTGTGGCGTCTGCGTTGGCGCTCGGTGCTGACCTTGCCTATATCGGTTCACGCTTCATTTCGACGGAAGAAGCGAATGCCGACCAGGCCTATAAAGACGCGCTGCAGAAATATGCGGCAGACGACATCATCTATTCCAACCTCTTCACTGGCGTGCATGGCAACTATCTCGCACCGTCCATCGCGGATTCAGGCCTTGATCCCGACAACCTGCCTGTGGCTGACAAATCCAAAATGAACTTTGGCTCTGGCGGCAATATGAAGCAGAAAGCCTGGAAAGATATTTGGGGCTGTGGTCAGGGCATTGGCCTGATTGATGATGCGCCGCCTGTCGCTGACCTGGTTGCGCGCATGAAGGCTGAGTTTGACGAAGCCCGCGAACAGTTTAATGCGAAGGCTAGCTAAACACTCGCATCACTGACCAATGACAAGGCTCCGTGGGATCACTCTCGCGGGGCCTTTCGTGCTCGGACCTGACTGGAGCATCTACTCTTGAATGCCCGGAAGGAACAGAATGGACCCTCGGGTCACGCCCGAGGGTTACAATTGCTGACATCCCTCAGATCGGCATCGCTTGAGCGGTCGCTTCGGGATGGGCAGGCTCCAAGCATCCCAGACCTTCCAAAGATTGCGCAAGGGCAGTGTCGAGGTGCGTATGCGGTTCCTGGCCCAAAAATGCGACAAGTTTTGCATTATCGAGTTCAACCGTCTCCTGCCAGAGATAGCGCATCTCCAACAGTTCCCGCAGCATGGTGACGAATGGCGAGGCCAGACGGATCACGCCCCAAGGCATTTTCTTGATCTTCATCGTCTCGTCCCCTGCTACACGGGCAATCGCCGTCGCCATGTCAATGCCACGGTCCATGTAGTGGCCCCCAAAATGAAAAGTATCGTTTTGAGCGAGACGGTTTTCTTCATCCATTAGCTGACGAAATGTCTCCGCGAGGTCTGGCAGGTAAGCCCAGGCGTGGCCTTTGTCATGGAGGCCAGGATAGGTCACCGCTTTGATTTCCTTACCGGGCTTCACCACGGCATTCTGCAGCCAGGAACCCGGCGCGTGCGCTCCGAAGAAATCCCCTGCCCTAACTGTAAGAGATTGAATGCCCGCATCGACCATCATCTGTTCCATCTCAACGCGAATGGCTCCCTTGTTGGTCAATGGCTTCTGTGGAGAGGTTTCCGTGAGACGGGGCCAGGCATCTGGTCCGAAATTGTAAACATTGCCGGGGAAGAGCAGCCTTGCACCTTCCGCCTTTGCAGCAGCAATTGCGTTTTCCAGCATCGGAACTGCCCGCTCCCGCCATTTTGTGTATCCGGGTGGGTTCGCGCCATGAAAAATCGCATCCACACCGGCGGCGGCTTTTGACACATCCTTGGCTTTCAGGGCATCGCCCTTACGCCATTCAATCGGACCTAAATGACCGAAGTTCTTTGCAGCGACCTTTGGCTTGCGGGCAAGGGCACGCACTTTCCAACCAGATCGGGCGAAAGTCTTGGCGATCTCGCCGCCAATGCCGCCGGTAGCGCCGATTACGAGAAGTGTTTTTTGAGGTGTTTGGGTCATCAGACTGGCTCCATGTGAAATTGCCCCTCTGATATGCCTTCAACACACATGAATATAAATTGCCTAATTCCGGTGTTTATCTATACTTTTTTGTATGGATACCCTGGAACCCGATTGGGCGCTTTATCGCTCCTTCCTTGCCGTCATTCGAGAAGGCAGCCTGTCGGCCGCTGCCGCCTCGCTGACGCTCACCCAACCAACCCTTGGTCGCCATATTGGCGGGCTGGAGGCCGCCCTCGGCACGCCACTCTTCACCCGATCACGGATGGGGCTCGCGCCGACTGACGCTGCGCTGGAGCTCCTGCCCCATGTGGAATCTATGGAGGCTGCAGCTGCAGCCCTGCTTCGGACCTCCAGCGGGGAAGCCGCGGAGGAGCGCGGCACGGTGCGGCTCACCACCAGTGAAATCATGGGTGCCGAGGTATTGCCCGCCATGCTCGCGCAGTTTCGCGAGCTGCACCCTCACATCGATATTGAGCTCAATCTGGATGATCGCCAGCAGGACCTCCTGCGCCGGGACGCTGATATCGCCCTGAGGATGGTCCGCCCGACCCAAGGGGCGCTGGTCGCCAAGCATGTGGGCAATGCACGGGTGAACCTCTACGCCCATAAGGATTATCTGAATAAGCACCCTCTGCCTGAACGGCTGTCGGAGATCGCTGGGGCATCTGTCATCGGATATGATGATAACTCACGGATTTTGGACCTGATCCGGGTCGGCAGACTGGATGTGCCACCGGGCACTTTCACGCTGCGCAGCGATTCAGAGCTTGCTCAATTGGCACTGCTGCGAGCGGGAGCAGGGATCGGCGGATGTCAGGCAGGGATTGCCCGTCGCGACCCAAATCTGCAGCCGGTTTTTCATGAGGCGTTTGAGTTCAGCATGGAGATGTGGCTCGCCTATCACGAAGATCTGAAATCCAGTCGCCGGGTGCGGCTTCTGTTTGACCATCTGGCAATGGCACTTAAGGAATACGCGGTCCAAAACACACCTCAATAGCCCCGTGCCCGGACGGAAATCCGGCAGGTCTGAATTGGCATTTTTCCTGGCCGCGCTTTGGCTCCACGCTTCCAAGGTGCTATATCACGGTCAATAGAACCTCATCTCTGGAGTACCCCATGTCTCAGCCTGCAACCTCTGGTGACGCACAGCCCATCGCCAACCCCAAGCTTCCTGCCTTTAACTGGGAGGACGCGCTGGGTTTTGACGACATGCTTTCCGAAGAAGAACGTCTGGTCAGAGACAGTGCGGCGGCCTTTGCTCAGGATCGGTTGATGCCGGGGATTGTCAACGCGAACAGACATGAGAAATTCGATCGCTCGCTCATGAACCAGATGGGTGAACAGGGCCTCTTGGGCTCCACCATCCCCGAGAAATATGGCTGCGCCGGTCTCAACTATGTCTGTTACGGCCTGGTTGCCCGCGAAGTAGAGCGCGTTGACAGTGGGTATCGCTCTGCCATGAGTGTGCAATCGAGCCTTGTCATGCACCCGATCTATGCCTATGGCTCGGAAGAGCAGCGAATGAAATATCTGCCCAAGCTCGCCACGGGCGAATGGGTTGGCTGCTTTGGTCTGACAGAGCCTGATCATGGGTCTGACCCTGGCTCCATGAAGACGCGCGCCAAAAAAGTCGACGGCGGCTATTCGCTTTCGGGCTCCAAGCTCTGGATCACCAATTCGCCCATTGCAGACCTAGCCGTTGTTTGGGCCAAAACAGAAGATGATGTTATTCGCGGCTTCATTGTTGAGCGCGATTTCAAAGGCTTTGAGACCCCAAAGATTGAAGGCAAAATGTCTCTGCGCGCGTCCATCACGGGCGGGATCATGCTGGACGACTGTTTTGTGCCAGAAGAAAACCTGTTGCCCAACGTGCGTGGCCTTGCAGGCCCCTTTGGCTGCCTCAACCGGGCACGCTATGGCATCGCCTGGGGCGTTCTCGGTGCAGCGGAGTTCTGCTGGCATGCTGCGCGCACCTATACGCTCGACCGCAAGCAGTTTGGCCGCCCTCTTGCCGCCAATCAGCTGATCCAGAAGAAGCTCGCCGACATGCAGACAGAAATCACTCTGGGCCTTCATTCCTGCCTGCAGCTCGGTCGGAATTTCGATGCCAACACCGCAGCGCCGGAATCGATTTCGCTGATGAAGCGAAACAATTGTGGCAAAGCACTCGACATTGCCCGGGTTGCCCGCGACATGCATGGCGGCAATGGCATCTCCGACGAGTACCATGTGATCCGCCACGTCATGAACCTGGAAACGGTGAACACGTATGAAGGTACCCATGACATTCACGCCCTAATTCTGGGGCGGGCACAGACCGGCATTCAGGCATTTTTCTGAGCCGCTGCAAGTAGGACCGTTTATGTCTGTTACGGGATCGCAGAATTTGGGGATCATAAAAACCAGCGACGGCATCACCTTTGAAGATGAGGATGATGTCGGGCGCATTCTTGTGTCTGGTGCAGACACGGATGGAAAATATTCCCTACTGACCTGGCAGGTGGCTGCGGGGGCAGACTTGTCTTCTGATGGCTCCCCTCAGTTCGGCCCGCACTTGCACCGCGAATGCGAAGAAACGTTCCTTGTGCAAAGCGGCACGCTTGAGTTCTTGTTGGACGACACTGTGACGACGCTTGGCCCTGGTGATTTTGTCCGAGTGCCCGCGGGAACGCGCCATGGCTATGCCAATATTTCTAATGCACCGGTCGACCTTCTGGTCAGCTTTCTGCCTGCGGGTCTTGAAGAGCTTTTCCTGAAATATCGAACGGATGGTGAGAGTCCCTCGGCTGGGCCCGGTTTCATAGCCGATGCAACAGAGCAGTTTGCCTCCGAATTTGAAGAATAGAGTGAGCCCTTCATGTCCCCCACATCATTGACAGTCACCCGCCACAAGGGTCATGGCGCACTTGAGGGCACCCATGATATCGCCGTGGTCATAGATGTTATCCGCGCCTTCACGTTTGCAAAAACAGCTTTCGACAATGGGGCGGATCGTCTTCTTCTCGCTGAAGCGGTGGATGCGGCGCGAGCGCTCGCGTCGGCGAACCCGGGCAGTCTGCTGGCAGGGGAAGTCGATGCACTTCCCATCGAGGGCTTTGATTTCGGGAATTCTCCCTCTCAAATCGCCGGACAGGATCTCGGCGACAAGACTATCGTCCATAGAACGTCAAACGGCACCCGGATGGCAATTGCGGCGCTGGATTGCGCCAGCCATGTGCTGGTCACGGGGCTTAGCAATGCGCAAGCAACCACGGCCCGAATTGCCTCCCTGGCGGAGAGTGGCGCAACCCGGTTGCTCCTGGTCGCTACTCATCCTACCGGTGATGAAGATGTTGCCTGCGGTGACTATCTACTCACGCTGCTTGGCCTTGAGTGTGGGATTACCGATGACAAAGCGTTCGAGCGAACCCAAGCCTCAGAGGCTGCTGCCAAATTTCTCGATCCCGGCCAGCCAGACTTCCCGGCAACCGACATGGTTCACGTGCTTGCCATGGACCCTCCGGACTATGCCATGCACGTGACACTTGAAGATGATGTGCCAACGGTCAGAAAAATTTCCATCTAACTCGGCTTGCCCCCTTCCGCCCTTCCGGGGAGAGGTCTAAACTTTTGGAACGACTCAGGCGCGGCCCGGAAATTTCCCGGTCGCGCCGTTTGCGCCTCTAGTCCCAGGTGTCGTTTGGGAAGGAGAGCTTGAAACCGCCGACCCAAAGGTCCCTGCGATGTCGACCCGAATGAAGTCCGCGCCGCGCCAAAGTCCGCTTTGGCGGCTGCTGCCCTTGATCCAAGCCCATGCCCGGAAATTCTGGGGCGGCATGGCGCTGATCATCAATGGTCGGTTTCTGGAAGCTGGCATGCCTGCCCTTCTGGGAATTGCGGTCGACAGTCTGAACACAAGCGCTCCCAACCTGGCGTGGCCAGCACTCGGCATTCTTGTGCTGATGTGCGCACGCTATCTCTCATTTTCATTTGGACGCCGTTTTGTGCGCCAGGTCGGTGTCGAGGTTGCGTTTGACCTGAGACAAAAGCTCTATTGGCACCTGGAATTGCAGGGTCCCCGGTTTTTTGCAAAATATTCCACCGGCGACCTGATGGCGCGGGCGATCAACGACCTACAGCTCATCCGCATGATGGTCGGCATGGGGTCGCGCCTGCTCCTGGTGCTTGGCTCATCGGGCATTATCGCTTTTACGGTGATGATGTTCCTTTCCTCAAAGCTCGCGATCATGCTGTTGCCGCTGATGCCAGTCATCGCCTTCTTTGGCTGGCTGATCGCTCGGAAGATTTTCGTCCAGTCCACCGCGGTCCAGGAAGGATTTTCAGAGCTGTCCGCCCAAGTGCAGGAAAACCTCAACGGCATTCGCACCATCCAGACCCACGCCCAGGAAGTTCGGGAAATCCAGCGACTGGAGGACAAGAGCAGCGACTATGCAGGTGAGTTTCAGAAGTTGATGTTCTTCAACTCTGCGCTGACCTCGACAATGTATGTGATGACCGGCGCAGCGACCATCATCATTGTCGGCTATGGCGGCTCACTGGTGATGGCCGGCGAGGTTACTATCGGCACATTCACCGCCTTCATCTTTTATCTCGGCATGATGCTCTCCCCCGTCAAGGAAGCAGGGGTGATGGTGACACTCTTCCAGCGCGCGGCGTCCGCCACCCAGCGCATTTACGCGATCCTCGACCATGAGCCAGAAATTCGAGATGCAGACGACGCAGCCCCACTTGATGGTGTTGGTGGTGCACTGACGATTAAGCACCTATCCTATCTGCATCCCGAGCAAGAAGGTGCTGAAGGCGCGTGGCCTGCGCTAGACGATGTCACTTTCGACATAGAGCGGGGACAGACCGTGGCGATTTTAGGGCGTGTAGGGTCCGGAAAATCCACACTGCTCCGTCTGCTTGTTCGCTTGCTTGATCCGCCGCCCGGCACCGTTTACCTGGATGGACAGGACGTGCGCATGCTCCCGCTGGCACAGGTGCGCCAGGAGATTTCATTCGTGCCCCAAGATCCGTTCCTGTTTGCTGACCGCCTTGGTCAAAACATTACCTATGACAATCCAGAGCGCACCGTCGAGGAAGTCTGGGATGCAGCCAACGCCGCCGACCTTGGCGAAACCATTGGCACCTTCCCGGCACAGCTCGAGACAGCTGTCGGTGAACGCGGTGTCACCCTGTCGGGTGGGCAAAAACAACGCACAAGTCTTGCCCGTGGTCTTATTCGCGGATCGCCCGTTTTGCTGCTTGATGATTGTTTC
>JAJFGY010000048.1 GCA_021775935.1 Alphaproteobacteria bacterium | reverse complement strand
CTGAAAAGGGTGCCTGCTCAATTAGGTCCGCCAAATTGAGCTCACGCATGGCGGTCGCTATCCCTGAGGAAGGCTTGCGCGTAGCTTCCGCACTGAGCATTGTGCGTAGATGAGCTTTGCATCCCTGGCGGGGGTGCTCTTCGAGAACACGTTCCAATGTGGCTGGAGGAATATCATCAAGTCGCATGCCAATAACATCAACCATAGCTCCCATGTGTAAGAGGGCAACCTCAGGTCGATCATCATTGGCGGAAGTCAGGTCGGTGTGGAGAGCGATGGCGGTACGCACCGTCGCGGCAAGCCGTGTATCAGCATCTTGAGCCAACAGAAACTCTTCAGCCGCTTTTCCACCACGGACTTCGAATTCGTCATCGCCGTCAATGGCATAATCAAGTCCAAGGTCATGAAACAGTGCGCCGACATAGAGCGCCTCTTTTTCTGCCCTGAGGTTCACCTTCTTTCCGATCAGCTCCGCAAACAGGAAAGTTCGGTGGCAATGGTGAACCATTGGTGGTTCAGAAACGTGGGCAAGAAAACTGGCAGCAGCACGCGCAATGTCAGTGTCAGGCTCATCTGGTAGCAGAATAGGCGGGGTCATTGTTTTTCCTCCGGGTTAAGCGCATGAGGAAAATGGGTTGAGGGCCGCTCACCCGCCAGTGCGAAACGCGACACACAACTGGGGCAATCGGACAATTTTGAGGTGTGGATATAAAAGCCGTTTAGCCTGCGCGCCGCCTCAGGAAGATCCAGGAAACACCAACCACCCATAAGGCAATGAGCACGTGATACATATGCCAGCTCAACGCTGCTCCAAGCACGGGCGATTGGCGGACAACCAGAATGTTGAACAGGAAGATGCCAAAGAGCGCGGCTGCGGCGATCTGGCCACCTTGTGTCTGAGCTGGGGCGAGATAGGCCAGAACAACGCCACCAACGAGCAGGATGGGCACGAAGAGAAGCGGGATTGCCGCGCCGGGATCGCTATAGACGATTGCTCCGATGAGAAGTGCCGCCCCAACCAGACCACCCTGTGCGGCGGATGACCGGAACAGAGGAAAGCACACCCGGAGCAACTCAGAAACAATCAATGTGAGCCCCATTGCGCCACCAGTGAGCGACAGTGTGCGGTGGACACTTGCCCAATCGTCGATTGCGCCACTGTCAAAAGCGCTGCTCCCAAAGCGCCACACCCCCATAGCCGCGGCCACGCCGAACAGGAGAATGCCAGGCGCAGCGAGCACATGTCCGCCACGGGCGAGCCGGACGGCTGCCCAAAGGGCAGCAGCCACAAGCACAGCTTCAGAAAGGGCGTAATAAGGTCCGGGCATGATCAATCACCTGCAGGTGCGAGGACGGGTGAGGGTGTTTCACCGCGGGTTTCATAATATTCCCGCTTAATGTCTTCTGAGGTGAGGCGCGATCCATCATGGCTCCACCCGGGAGGCGCCACCACATAAAGCAGCCGGTCTTTGAGTGTCAGTCCGCGCTGCAGCTGGTCCTGCAAAATGCCCCAATATTCATGGAAGGCGATCTTGATCGGGTTGAAGGTCTCGATGTTTTTGACAAGCCCGAAGACGGGACGATCCTCAACCTGCTCCTCAGCGAACGATCCAAAGAGGCGGTCCCAGATGATCAGCGTGCCGCCATAATTGGCATCAAGATATTGCGGATTGTTCGCGTGGTGCACCCGGTGGTGAGAGGGGGTGTTGAAGATGAATTCAAACCAGCGAGGTAATTTTTCGATTGTTTGTGTGTGCAGCAGAAACTGGTAGCTGGAATTCACAAGAGCGACAAAGAGGATTACTGCCGGATGAAAACCGATGATCACAAGCGGCACAAAGAGAAGCAGCACACCGGAAAAATGTTTCGTCCAGGCCTGGCGTAGCGCCACAGCGAAATTGTAATGCTCACTTGAGTGATGCACTACATGCATCGCCCATGCCCAGCGCACCCGGTGCGCGATCCGGTGATGCACATAGAAGCGGAAGTCATTGAGAATGAAGCACGCAACGACAGAGGTGATCGTCACCGGCCAGGAAACGAGCTGATATTGCATGGCCCAATACATCGCCCCGACAGTGAGGAAGGCCGCGGCACCGTTCGCAACGGAACTTGTGAGCCCCATGAAGATGCAGGTGAGATTATCTTTCGCATTGAGTTCCCCCCGAGCACCGAAAAAGCGGATGCAGAAGGACTCAATCAGAATGAAGCTGAAATAGAAGCCAAGTGTGATGTACGTGAAATTCGTGGCAATCAACTGGTCAATGGTCATGGGATTCCCCCGGAGTTGGAGGCCGTTGCGGCCGACCTGGAAACCCTATCTAGGCTCATTCAAGAAATTAATTGAGTAATAATGCAATATTTGCAACCATCGGGAACAAGATGGTAGACCTTAGGCTTCTCAAGCATTTCGAGACGGTTTTTCGCCTCGGCAGCTTCTCCAAAGCGGCAGAAGCGCTGGGGCTGACCCATTCTGCCATCACCAAAAGCATCAAAACCCTGGAAGAAACCTGGGGTGTGCGCCTCTTCAATCGGACCA
>JAJFGY010000047.1 GCA_021775935.1 Alphaproteobacteria bacterium | reverse complement strand
GGCCTTGCCAGTCGTCATCCCCGAAATCTGTATGGGCGTGGCGCTCATGGTATTTTTCTTGCGAACCGGTTTTAATACAGGCGGCTGGGTATGGCCGTTCAATCTCTCTGCCATCACCATTGCCCATATCGCATTCAGCTTCCCCTTTGCCGCAATCGTCATTCGCGCGCGCCTTGAAAGTTTCAATACAGAGCTCTCAGAGAGTGCGAAGGATCTGGGTGCGAGCGAATTTCAGGTATTTAGAGACATTATTGTCCCTCATATGAAACCAGGCCTGATCGCAGGGGCCCTGCTGGCCTTTACGCTTTCTCTGGACGATTTCGTCATTACTTTCTTTACCTCTGGACCAGGAACACTCACCTTCCCAGTGAAGATCTACTCAATGGTTCGCTTCTCCGTCACGCCAGAGGTGAATGCTGCCTCTACAGTGCTCATTGTGATCACCGTGATCATTACCGCCCTGGCGCTCCGGCTCCAGAACCGAAACAACATGTTGCAAGCAGGTTGATATGCAAAGCCCCGCCCCGTCAGACGCACCCATTATCGAGATCAAAGACGTCACCAAAATCTATGGCTCTGATGTTCGTGCCGTAGACAATGTTTCCTTGACCGTCGACAGGGGGGAGTTCTTTGCGCTGCTGGGACCTTCTGGCTGTGGAAAAACCACGCTCCTTCGGATGCTCGCAGGCTTTGAAACGCCCACCGAGGGCACGGTGACGATTGACGGCGACAATATGGCCGATGTTCAGGCCAACAAGCGCCCGGTGAATATGGTGTTCCAGTCTTACGCGGTTTTCCCCCACATGACGGTGGCGCAGAATGTTGGATACGGCCTCAAGATTGATGGTGTTGCCAGAAAAGAAATTTCAACCCGCGTAGAAGAAGCCCTGGAGCTTGTAAAGCTGGGTGGCCTTGGTGCGCGCATGCCCGACGAACTCTCAGGTGGGCAACGCCAGCGTGTGGCTCTTGCCAGAGCGCTAATCAAGCGCCCAAGTGTCCTGCTTCTCGACGAGCCGCTCTCAGCCCTCGATGCCAAATTGCGCGAAGCCATGCAGCTGGAACTTGTTCGCCTGCAAAAAACCGTGGGCATCACCTTTGTCATTGTGACCCACGACCAGGCAGAGGCCCTCTCAATGGCGGACCGCATTGCCGTGATGGAAGCAGGCATTGTGCGTCAGGTAGCAAGCCCCGCTGAGCTCTATGAGCATCCGACAAGCCAGTTTGTTGGAGATTTCATTGGACAGATCAACCTGTTCAACGGCAGTGCATCCCCTGCCGGAGAAGGCAAAGTCAATGTGAGCGCTGCGCCACTTTCTGACCAGGTGCTCAATGGCACCACCACTGGCTCGGTATGCCTTGCCGTTCGACCTGAGAAAGTCAGTGTCAGCCGCGACAAGCCAGCAGACAGCAACCTCCTGTCGATCCAGGGAACAGTCGCAGACATTGCCTATTATGGCGGCTACTCAAATCTCTACGTGGAAGTAGGCGCTGCCACACCCATTCTTGCTGAGATCACAAATGCTGAAAGAGGCGTTGGCTCAGGATATACGCAAGGAGACGCAGTCTGGGTGAGTTGGCGTACAGAAGACACGCTCCTCTTTGCAGAGTAGGGAGCGCTTTACAGGGCCACCCTCCCTATCAGGCATCTGATGAGGTGTCGTCCTCTGCGGTGCCAGGAAGGTTACCACTCTGGCTAATCTCCTCGACAGCACGAATGAGCCGGTCCGTTCGCATGAGGGGAATAATTTCATTCATAATACGTATTCCCTCGGCCGCCATTTCTGCAGCTTCTGACTGTCCAACCTGGTCGGCGAGATTAGTGTAAAATGAACTCACCTCTTGCTGAACCAGCCAGCTTAGAAATGTGCCGTAAATGCTCCAGGTCTCTGCCGTGTAACCCTTCTCCTCAGAAAATCCAGCATCCTGTATACCCCGCCACAGGGCGACGATGCGCGCATTGCGACTGTCAAGCCACCGCACTCCCTCACGCTCGTCAACATTGACGAAACCAAGCGCAATCAGCTCATCAACATCTTCGACAGTAAAACCAGAATCGCTTGCAACGTCTGTCAGCCGCCGCGGTTCAAGTTTTCCGGGATCGCCGAGCAACGGATAAAGCGCATTCTCTAGCCCGACAAAACTCTCAATGCCTGAAGCAGGTTCTCCGTCCTGTGCTTTGACGATTTCTTTGATCACATTGAGCGGAAGAAATCGCTCCTGCTGTAGCTTCTTGATGGATTTCAGACGCACGACGTGCACATCGCTATACCGCGCAACATTGCGCTTGGGCCGTTCTGGTTCAGGCAATAGACCTTCACGTATGTAGAAACGGATTGTCTCGCGACCAACACCGGTAGCTTGCTCAAGTTCTCGCATCTTGAGACCAGCCGGGTTTTTGGATGCCACATCTGTTTCCACGGTAACGCACTACCTGTTGTTTTTCTTAGGGCTCATGGTAGCACGCAACACGCGGAGCCAAAAATCATCCCATTGAGGCCAGAAATTCCTCACGAAGCTGCGTCTTCAGAATCTTCCCATTGGCATTGCGCGGCAGCGGTTCATGACGAATTTCGACTTTGATGGGCACTTTAAACGCCGCAAGCTGGGCGCGCACATGCCCCTGAAGCGCCTCTTCGCCAACCGAAGACCCTTCAGTCACCTGAACCACAGCGCCTACTTCTTCACCCAGAATTTTGTGGGGAATACCAATGATGGCCGCGTCCATCACATCTGGATGGGCGTAGAGCACATCCTCAATCTCTACACAGTAGATATTCTCTCCGCCCCGGATCAGCATGTCCTTCGCGCGATCAAGAATGTAGACAAACCCTTCTTCATCCATACGCACAAGATCACCTGATCGGAACCACCCATCAGCGTCAATCGCTTCTGCTGTTGCTTCGGGCTTGTTCCAATACCCCTTAACCACATTGGGGCCACGAATAAGAAGCTCACCGACCTCACCCAAAGGCACTTCCTTATTTTCCGTATCAACAATCTTCAGATCACAAACTGGCACAGCAGGACCGGCACTTGAGGGACGGTTTTGATAATCCTCAGCAGAATTCTGCGTCGTAACAGACGAGGTTTCAGTCAAGCCATACCCATTGCCCGGCGAGACTTTTGGGAACGCCTGTTTGATCCTTGTGACAAGTTCAGGTGCACTCGGTGCGCCCCCGTAAGAAACAGATTCAACGGTCGAGAGGTCGAAACGCGCGAAGTTCGGCGACTCCAAAACCTGCCACACCATCGCCGGCACACCACCAAAGGCAGCGATCTTCTCCTGCTCGATCAGGCGCAACGCTTCTTCCGGATCCCACTTGTACATCATCACGATCTTGCCGCCAGCCGCGAGGTTTGGGACAAGGATCGAATGGCATCCGGTTGCGTGAAAAAATGGAACGGAAAGCAGAAAAGCCCGCTTGGGCCCGTCTGGATCAGGCGCTGGTGGCACCTCACCTCTGCGCAGAAATGCGCGGGTCGGCGCAATCCCCAGGCTCACAAGATTTGTCAGAATGTTGCGGTGCGTTCCAAGCGCCCCTTTCGGCTTACCCGTTGTTCCCGATGTGTAAAAGATCGTCGCATCATCATCTGGAAGAATATCAATTTCAGGAAGAGATACATCCGGCAGCGTGTTGAGGGCACCGGGGGCCGCAACTATATCGGCCCAAGCGACAGCACCGTCTGGCAGCGCACTGCCGGGTCGAACAACGATCAGGGAAGAAAGTCCGTTTAGTTTCGGCAGGTGATCCCGGATCCGCTCAGCGCGCTCACCATCCACAATGGCGACTTTTGATCCTGAATCACTCAACCCATATTCAAGCTCAGGCCCTGTGAGCCATGCATTAAGCGGAACACTAACCGCACCAATCACAACCGTCGCCCAGAAAGCTACCGACCATTCAGGATAGTTGCGCATCACAATCGCAACTCTATCGCCCTTGCCGACACCGCGCTCGACCAGATGATGGGCAAGTTTCGCGACAGCACGGTAGTGTGCTTCGTAGGTGATCCGTTCTTCTTCGAAAACAAGATACTCAAGATCACCATGTGCGCGGCCAAGCTCAAACAGTTCGCGAAGGGACGAGGGGGCATTCTTCCAAACACGCAGCTTCACCCCGCGCACATCTTCTTCGGCCATCTCAAAGGGAGAGTCAGGCGTATTCGTTAGAAGATCGTGGGCATCCGCTATCGATAGCGCAGGCCACCCGGCTGCCATCCCAGACGCGTCAGGCGTATCAGACATTTGTTTCTCCCAGCAGGTTGCTTCAGCGGCTTTATGCTTTTCAGCGATTTAAGCCCCTGAGAGGAAGAATGCCAAGGAATAGCTTAGGAGGGACTTCCTACTCGGTGCGTTTCAGCACTTTGTCCAGCATCGCCGTTTCTTCTGCAATACAGGCTGCAAAGCTCGGCCGCGCATGCATCCGCTCGAGATAGGCAGTGAGATTTGGGTAGGCCTCCGCCCCGGGCACGAAGCCGCCATGGGCGAAATTGACGAATTGCGTTGCGATAGAAATATCGGCAATCGAAAACGCGTCACCAACGAGAAATTCGCGAGCGCCCACTTCGCTCTCCAGATAAGCAAAATAGGAGGGCAGCTTCTCTGCAATGGTCTTTTCCGCCGTTGCAGTGTCTGGCTCTTTGCCCATTAGCGGATTGACCACCATCGGCCGGAATGTGCCCATGCCGATATGTCCCGCTAGCTCTGAATCGCCATATTCTTCAAACCAGAGCGCCCGACCAAAGTCGCCAGCTTCTGAGGGGTAGAGTGCAGGTGCGGTGCAGGTCTTTTCCAGATATCCGCAAATCGCGGAGGAATCGGCCAACGTCACGCCGGCATCGTCATCCTTAAGCACGGGGATGCGTTTGAGAGGAGAGATTTCAGCAAACCAGTCTGGTGCCGGAAAGATGTTCACATTCTCCAGCGTGTAATCCGCGCCCTTCTCAGCAAGAAACACCCGAACTTTGCGTACGAACGGCGACAGAGCCGCCCCATAGACGATCAATCCCATAAATCACTCCCTGAAAGACCCCGCTGACTATTCGATCTCAGCGAAAATCTTTTCCATTTTTTTGACTTCTTTTTTGTAAGCCTTGTCGGACACGAAGGGCCCAAATTTCGCAAACTCCGTCACATCCGCCAGCTCGATCTTACCACCTGATTTTGGCAGAACCTTCAGGTAGCCACCTTCCCGGTCGATAATCGGAATAATCTCATTGCGGCGGGAGAAAATGCGACGCATCTGAGCAGATTGTTCGACGAACGCTTCAAACTCTCCCTCATCCACATCGATGAGCATCTGATAGGCATCAACAAACTCTTTGACAAACTCGGGCTCTACAATCTGCAAGTTTGAGATCACCCAGCACCGGTCCTCGAAAATCCAGTAATAGCCAAGACCGATAAATTCACCTTCCTTCGTAATGTAGGGAAAGAAGGGAAATGACCGGCATGCCATCAGACGATTGTCCCGCTCGCACTTGGCTGCACCCTTGCAGACACAGGCAATACAGGTCTCATTGATACTTTTGACTTCCTTCACCGCATGCTTGTCATCGGGATCGGGTTTGTATTTTTTCCAAAGATTGCTGCGCTTCTTAATCACCTTCCATTCGGGTGGCGAAGCTGCCGGAATGGCATTCTCCACATCGCAACAAACCGGATCGCCATTGTTCAGGGGCGCACAGAATTGGCCACAATCATACTTCTCGGAAATCGACGCATTAAAGTTCCGGTAGATGGTCTCAAAGTGCTTCTTACGTGCGGACATGGGAAGTGCTGGCTCCAGCTCAAAAGACTTAAGCGCTCTCAGGCAAATTGCCCGAACAGATTTGGCGGTTCGTCGCCCGGAAAACGCGTTCAAACAACAAGCTAGGGCATATTTAGCAACATAGGTCTTCCTGAAGATGCCCTAGTCATCCGGGGTATCAAGCTTTGCTTCAAACATCAATCGCTAGAAGCCTTTATTTGCAGATATCCCCACCAACTGGGAGGATATCCAAAACCCGTCATCCGCCGCTTTACACACAGCATCTGATCGCTAGGATCGCCCCCTTCCCGGAACAAAGGTCCCACATGCGCGCGTATCTCCTCGCTTTCACTCTGGCTTTCTTCTCCGCTGCACCAAGCTTTGCCGACACACCGCGCGTTGTCGCCAGCATCAAGCCGGTCCACAGCCTCGTTGCCTCCATTATGGGCGACACAGGAGACCCGACGCTTCTGGTGAGCGGCGGCGCTTCCCCACATACTTTTTCCCTCAAACCCTCTCATGCGACAGCTCTCAACAATGCAGATCTCGTCTTCTGGATCGGCCCCGATCTTGAGGGGTTTTTGGCAAACCCTATGAAAAATCTGGTGCATGACAGCGCCTCGGTTCCCCTGATGGCGGTCGACGGTTTAAAGCTTCTTGAGGCACGCGAAGGTGGCGTTTGGGGAGACCATCTCCACAATGGTGAACACGACGACGAGCACCAGGATGAGCATCATGATCAACATCAGGGCGATGAAGAAGACGAGGAACATTCCTTCGATCCTCACCTCTGGCTCGACTTGGACAATACAATTGCGCTGACAAACGCCATTGAACAACGCTTGAGCGATACCTATCCGGGCCTGGGGCCGACTTTCTCAGACAATGCTGACACTCTGAGGACCCAACTCACAACACTCGATCTTGAGTTGAAAGAGCAACTTGCCGCCTTTTCCACTGAGCCCTATTTCGTCTTCCACGATGCCTACCAATATTTTGAGAAACGGTACGGTCTCTCCCCCCTGGGAGCAGTCACAGCAAACCCGGATGTCCGCCCCGGAGCACGGCGCATGTCGGAACTGAAAGAAGCTGGGCAGGGCCCTGTATGTGTTTTCGCAGAGCCACAATTTGAGCCACGCATCTTGCGTGTCCTGATGGACGACGAAGGGGCAAGGCTCAGTTACTTAGACCCATTAGGCAGCAGCATTCCAACGGGTCCAGATCACTTCGTGGCAACACTCAGGGCTCTCGCCACCAGCATTTCTGATTGCCTGACTGCCAACGCTAACGCTCAATAAAAAAAGGCGGCACCGAAGCACCGCCTTTCAAATCAGATGCAAAAAGCCTTAGAGGCGTTCAACGATTGTTACATTGGCAAGACCGCCACCTTCACACATTGTCTGCAGGCCGTAGCGTTTGTTCTTTTTCTGCAAAGCATGAAGCAGCGTTGTCATCAGCTTAGTACCTGATCCCCCCAACGGGTGACCAAGCGCAATAGCGCCGCCATTCACGTTAAGACGATCAGGGTCTGCGCCTGTCTCCTTCAGCCACGCAGCAGGTACTGAGGCGAACGCTTCATTCACTTCGAAAAGATCAATGTCATCAATCTTCATGCCTGTCTTTTCCAGAGCAACCTTCGTTGCAGGAATAGGAGCTTCCAGCATGATGACCGGGTCACCACCTGTAACGGTGAGGTGATGAATGCGTGCGATAGGATCAACGCCCAAATCTTTCAGGCCCTTTTCATTCACAACCATCACAGCTGAGGCGCCATCACAGATCTGGCTGGATGTTGCCGCTGTCAGTGCGCCGCCCTCAACCAGAAGCTTCACACCCTGGATGCCTTCAAGGCTTGCATTGAAGCGAATGCCTTCGTCAATCTTGTGCACTTCTTTTGTGCCGTCTTCGAGTTCAACTTCAAGGCCAACGACTTCATCGTCAAATGCACCAGCTTGCGTCGCAGCAATCGCTTTTGCATGACTGCCGAAACCAAATGCATCGAGCTGGTCTTTGGTAAGTCCATACTTTTTTGCCATCATCTCAGCACCGGCAAACTGGCTAAATTGAATGTCAGGATAGCGTTCCTTCATGTGAGGGCTGACATAGCTACCAAAACCGTTTTTCGCTGGCAGGACCATCGGCATGCCCATGGGCACCCGTGTCATGCTCTCAACACCAGATGCAATCACGCAATCCATGAAACCAGACATGACCGCCTGTGCCGCAAAGTGAAGCGCCTGCTGAGACGAACCACATTGGCGATCAACAGATGTTGCAGGAACACTTTCGGGCATGCCCGCGGCCAGAACACCGCTGCGCGCAATATTGCCAGCCTGTTCACCGGCTTGGCCAACGCACCCCATGATCACATCATCAATGCGCGCAGGGTCAGCGTTCGCTTTGGAGATAACGGACTTCAGGACTTCCCCTGCCATATCCGCAGGGTGCCAGCCTTTAAGGCGTCCATCGCGGCGCCCACCGGCGGTCCGGGACGCTGAGACGATATAAGCTTCTGCCATGTCTATTTCCTCTTGAAAGTACGTGTCTGATCATCAACATGTGGGTCGATTTGGCGCTAAGATGGGCCGAGCGGAGATGAGATTCAACGCTCTTTTAGGGGCGGGCGCACACATCTTTCAGCCATGAGTTTTAGGCAAGCATTTCCCTACGTAAAGCAGCGGCGATTGCGTTAAGCCCATACCCACGCTTAGACTGCGCTCAACTTGAAAACAGACAAACACAGACACAGCACGGCCTGAAGGGCCGCCAGGAGCACTCTATGAGCGAACGTATTTCTGTCGATATTACCAATGGCGTTGCAGATGTCCGCCTCACCCGTGGTGACAAAATGAACGCGCTCGACGACGCCATGTTTAACGCTCTTGTGGATACTGGCGAGCGTCTGAAAACAGAGAAGGGTGTCCGCGCGGTCGTACTCTCAGGCGAAGGTCGCGCCTTTTGCGCTGGGCTTGATATGGGCAATTTTGGCAAGATGGCCGACAGCGGTGATGATGCAGGGTCCAAATCCAATAACAAGCGCAATGCGCTTGCACCAAGAACACATGGACTCGCCAACCGCGCGCAATACGCGGCATGGGTCTGGCGTGAAGTGCCCGTTCCGGTCATCGCAGCCGTACATGGCGTTGCCTTCGGTGGAGGCTTTCAGGTCTGTCTGGGTGCAGATATGCGCTATGTCGCTCCGGACACAAAAATGTCCATCATGGAAATCAAATGGGGCCTCGTCCCCGACATGGCAGGCACCCAGCTGATGCGCAATCTGGTACGTGAGGACATTGTTCGCGAGCTTAGCTACACCGGAAGGATCTTCTCTGGCGAAGAAGCATTGGACTATGGCTTTGCAACCCGTGTTGTCGATGATCCACGTGCCCTTGCGCTGGAAACAGCCCATGAGATCGCCGGAAGAAATCCCGACGCGATCCGCGCCAACAAACGCATCTTCAACGCGGCCCCTTATGTTGATGCAGGTGCCGGATTGCTGGCAGAGTCCGTTGAGCAAGACGACATTATCGGCTCCGCCAATCAGATTGAGGCCATCATGTCGACAATGGAAAAGCGACCTGGAAAATTCAGCGACGCTTGATTGCTACCTTGCGAGCTGAAGAATTTGCATCACGTCCGCGGCATCAGCGATAGGGCGCGGATTTGTTCGCGCCCAGAAATCATGCATGGTTTTTTCAGCGACCTCCTGAAGCCGGTCTTCTCCCACGTCCACAGCGCTAAGCGTTCGCGGCATACCAAGGCCAGCGATGAATTCATCCGCCAGCTCTGAAGCAGGCCGCTCCGGCGCCCCAAAGCAGGAGCTGATACGTTTTTGACGCTCAGCGTTTGCAGGTTCATTAAAAGCCAGCACATAAGGGGACATCACGCAGGACGTATATCCGTGCGGCACGTCGCACGCGCCGCCAAGCACATGGCCAATCGCATGGCTCGCGCCCATCGGCACGCCAGAAACAACGGGCACCATGGATTGCCACATGCCAATCTGGCAGTTCAGACGCGCATCCATGTCTTGCGGGTTTGCTTTGACGCGGGGCAGACCATCCACCAGCAGGCGAAGAGCGCTGTCTGCCAACCCATCGCAATAGGCGTTGGATTGTAGAGATGCCAAAGTTTCAATGGCATGATCAAGCGCGCGCACACCGGTAGAAAGCCAGAGCCATTCAGGTGTATGGCGCGTGAGGGTGGGATCAAGGATCACTGTATGAGGAGCCAGGTCGCGATGTTCGTAGCCCTCTTTCAAATTCTTGCGAAGATCTGTCGCCCCGCCAAGCGGGTTGAACTCCCCACCAGAGAGCGTTGTTGGGATGGCGATAGAACGAATGGCAGGCCCCTCAAACTCTGGATGCACCACCGTCCCGTCTTTCTCAACACGTACATGAAATGGCTCAAGGCCGTCAGCCTCTTTCACGTTATGGGTAAGCGCTACAAGGACAATCTTTCCCGCATCGGTCACAGACCCGCCACCCAGTGTCACAAGAAGATCAGCTCGTGCCTCGCGCATCGCATTGGCCGCATCAATAACTGCCGGGCGGGGTGTATGAGCAGGCATGCCGTCGTAAACATCCGCGAGCCTCGCACCCAGCGCCGCGCGGACTTTGTCTATCTCATCGGTCTTGTCAGAAAGTGTTTTGCTCGCGATTAGAAAGACACGGCTTGCGCCCAGAGCCTCAACTTGTTCTGCCAATGCCTCAGCAGCTGGTTGCCCGAAGATAACTTTCTCTAACGCCGAACATTGAATCTCACCGGCTGCACCCATAACACTCATTTCTCTCTCCCCCGCTTTCGCGAAGTCTGTGACATTTCAGCTCTTGTGGAAAGGGCGCGAGCATTTCCAGGAAAAGTGTAGGCGGTTTTCCGTCCGGAAATGTAGCCAACAAAGAGATCAAAAGAGCCGCGTGTCTGTCTCTAACCCCAGAAAGAGCCGCCCTGCCTGTTCCAGGACGCCTTTCGCCACCATCATGTGCTGCGTCGCAACATGTACATCCCTGAAATGCCTCTGCAGAGAGGAGCGCTTGTAGACAGACGTGCCACCGCCAAGGTCATAGGCAATGTCCACCGCCTGCGCTGATGCGGTCGTAGCGTGGGCCATGGACAGGCGCATGTCGCGCCGCTGATCTACGCTGATAACGCCTTTGGTCTGCGCAGCCTCCCACGCGTCGGAAAACGTATCATCCATCCAGGATTGAGCAGACCGAACAAGCGCTTCGGCGCGCGCCACACCTATTTGCGTATCGGGCCTCTTTGCAAGCGGCTTCAACGTACCCTGAGGCGTCTTGGCCGACGCAAACCCCACAAGCTCATCAATCGCCGAGCGGGCAATTCCGAGCGACACACTGGCAATGCCAGATGCCAGAAGAGCAAAGAGAGGGAATACGTAGAGCGGTCTCTCCATCGGCGTGTCATATCCAAAGGCCACCGCACGGGCCTTAGGCACAAGCACGTCTTTCATCTCAAAATCCGTGCTACCGGTGCCGCACAAACCAGACACATCCCAAGTATCAAGCAGCGTCACCTCACCAGCGGGCACCATCATCATCCGACTGATCGGAACACCCGTGTCAGACATTTCCGGCTTTCCGTCCTTCATCACAAAGCATCCGCCAGAAATCCAAGCAGCATTGCGGCTACCAGACCCCCACTGCCACCGACCTGACACCCGGTAGTGGTCGCCCTCCGGCAGAGCCTTTCCGGTTGGTGCAAACACACCCGATGTAATAGTGCGCTTACCACCGCCAAAAATCTCTTCCGCATCCGCCCTGGGCATATAGGCGGAGCCCAGACCCGTGGTCGCACCAATCATCGTGCACCAGGCCGCAGAAGAGTCACCGCGCGCCAGTGTTCGAATGAGCTTCAAGAAGGTCGGAGGGTCAAGCTCAAGGCCGCCATAGACCTCCGGCACCATGACTGAATAGAAACCAGCTTGTGCAAAACTCTCTGCAATATCTTGTGGAACCTGGCGAGCCTGTTCGATCTCGTTAGCGCGGTCTCGCAACATCGGGACAAATCCTTCAGCCGCCGATAATAGCGCGTCACTTTGCGATACCATCAAATTTCCTCCTATGCGCGCACTACTGCGGCAGTCCAAGCCGGGCGGCAATATTGTTTCGCTGCATATTGGAAGAGCCGCCGACAATAGGCATGCCGAGGACATCGCGCACATTTCGCTCCATGTCATAAGCATCCGACAGACCGTACGCTCCCATCACTTGCTGGCAAGCAAGGACGATCTCAACGGCCGTATCAGCAACAAAGAGCTTGGCCATACTTGTTTCAACTGAACAGGGCTTGCCTTCATGTGCCAGATGCACGGCGTGATAGAGCATATGCTTGCAGGCCTGAAGTTTGGTTTTTGCGCCTGAGAGCGCATGCCGCACTGCCTGATGAGCAGCAATCGGCTGACCAAACTGCACACGTTCTTGCGCATAGGCCCACGCTTCATCAACGGCCGCACGAGCAATGCCATAAGTCACAGTCGTGATCTCAATTTTCTCAACGTCCAGCGTACGACCTGCAAGCATGCCCCAACCTTTGTTCCATCCTTCAGGACCACCAAGGACTTGGCTCACCGGAATGCGCACATCATCAAAAAACACGTCACACGACGCGGTGTAGCGCAGATTTGAATGCTCAATCGGTTGCATCGAAATGCCTGGCGCGTCCGTCGGGATCAGCAGGACGGTGAGGTTTTTGTATTTCTTGCCCTCACCATCACTATTCACCAGGCAATAGATATAGTCCGCCCAATCCGCACCAGTACACCAGCGCTTGGCACCGTTCACGACGACGGTCTTGCCATCATCCTCCAAATGAGCGCGGGTTCGCACTGTCGCCAGATCGCCGCCCACGTCTGGCTCACTCAGCCCATAGGCAAACCACATGTCTCCCTTGGCCAGCTTGGGTAACAATTCGCGCTTCTGAGCTTCTGATCCGTTCTCCACCACATTGGCCCCGCCATAAAAGGCGGCGTGAATAAACGGCCCGCCAAGCGAGGGGCCAACCTGACAAAGCTCGTCGAGCACAGCAACGGCTGCCACAAGGTCAATGCCTTGCCCGCCATACTCTTCAGGAATAGTAAGACCACACACCCCAAGGTCGGCAAGTTTGCGAAATGCCTCGCGGCAGAACGTATGATCTTTATCCAACTGGCGGCGTTTTTCCCGCGGCATCTCTGCCGCAACAAATCGCTTCGCCATATCCCGCAGGATGGTGACGTGTTCTGGCTCATCGGTGAAATACATCTACGCTACTCGCCGGTAAAGTTGGGTTTGCGCTTCTCTTTAAAGGCAGCGACCGCTTCTTTGCGGTCTTCCAACGTGTTGGTGATGGCCTCATAGGCAATGGCCGCATCCATCACTTTCACTGCAATTTCGCGCAGCGTGATGTTCACCGCTGTCTTCGTCCAGCGCACGGCCCATTTTGGGTTCCCCATAATCTTGGCCACAAGCTCTCCGACCTTCGCATCAAGCTCCTTGGCGGGAACCGAATAATTGATAAGCCCGAGGCCCATTGCTTCTTGTCCACTCAACATGTCACCGGTCATCAGCAGCTCTTTGGCTTTTGCAAACCCAATAAGTTGCGGCCAGATCACGGCCCCACCGTCGCCTGCAACAAGGCCGACCTTTACATGGGGGTCGCCGATCACGGCATCATCACTTGCGATTATAACGTCACAAAGAAGCGCAATCGTGGCACCCAGCCCCGCTGCAGCGCCGTTGAGGCGGCAGACAATTGGCTTCTCAAGATCAAGGAGCGAGGTGACAATTCGCTTCCCTTCTGGCGCGATGGAGCGAAACTTTGCCGGGTTCGCGATCATCTCATCGAACCAGTCCATGTCCCCCCCAGCGCAAAACGCCCGCCCCGCACCCGTAAGAATAATGAGATCACTGTCTTCATCCCGCTGAAGGTCGGTAAAGACGCGGCCAAGCTCTTCATGCATCTGCGCATTTACGGCGTTGACCGGACCCGGGCCATCAATCGTGACCGTGAGCACGCGCCCTTCATATGCGAAAGATAAAGTGTCGTAGTCCCTGAATTCCATGCCATTCTCCCTTTTTCTGAGGATACCTCAAATTTGTCTGGACGATCAACCTCAAACTGTATCTAAATAGAAGCTATAGTAGGGAACACTTCGAAGATAAGTACTGATCTCGAGCGTTCATTTTTTGAGGACCAGTCAAATTTCTGAAAACGCAGCCTCATCAAAGCAACGCGCCGGTCGCTGGGGAGATCGCGAGGAATCCATACTGAACGCTGCTTGGGAGCTCATCACCGCGCAGGGCTTTGACAGCATGACCATGGCAGACGTTGCTGTAGCAACAGGGCTCTCAGAAGGCAGCCTCTATAATTATGTGCCCAGCAAAAGAGAGCTCGCAATCCGCGTCGCAGAACGATGGTTCTCCGCTCAAGCAGAGGACCTCGCTCAAACTCTTGGGGCATTGGAAGGCACCCGCGAAAAGATCACGCTGCTTGTTCAACGACACATCTCCATGATCCTGGAGCAGCCTGAATTATTCCTCATGTGGATACGTGAGGTCCGTGCAACCGACGCCTACCTCACCTCAAGCTCCCGCGATATCTTTCGTTCCTACACCGGACTGCTACGCATTGTCCTATCGGAGGCGCGATCAGCAAACCTCATTGAGACAGATATGAGCGACGATATGGTGCGCGACATGATCTATGGAGGTGCTGAACATGTCGCCTGGACATCTATTGTACAAAAGCGCGCCCAAATGTTGGACGTCAGCGATGCTGCGAGAAAACTTGGGCACACTTACTGGCGCGCGTTAAAAGCGACGACCGAGATAGACGATAGCACCGCGACACGACTGGCGCGGATCGAAGCAAAGCTCGACAAGCTGGCCTAGCTGAAAACCCGCGTCAGAGACTGGTCCAATTCCATCGGTTTCTCTCCAACGCCAATATAAACAAGACTGCTTTCGTTGGGCGCGCTACCCGAAGCAACGGGCGTTACATCCATACGGCCCGCAACCCACTGTACAACCTGCCAGGTTCTAGGCGCTGTCTGAACAAGTCCTTTGCAGCGCAAAAGACCTGCATGCGAGGCCAGCACCTGTTTGAGCCGCGCAATGTCAAAAAGCAGGTTATTGGAAATCGAGCCCGTCCAGAAAACATCGTGGGGCGCGTGACTATGCGGCGCCATCCCATCGGTCGCATCAGCGAAATCGAACAAAAGGGAAGCAGGCAGGTCCTCTGGCGAAGACACCACTTGCAAGGCACCGGGCTTCTCCTTCTCTAACAGGCCACCCACCGCGTCAATCTCAGCCACTGTCGAAACATCTGATTTGGTGAGAACAAGCAGGTCAGCGGCATGCACCTGAGCGCTAACCGTATCAGCAAGCAACGGATCAGCGGACTGTTTGCGGTACTGGGATACATCAACCAGCACAAAAATCCCCTGGAGACGAAGCGCTTTATCAGCTCTTGCAATCGCCGCGATCCGCAATGGATCGGCGACCCCGCTTGCCTCAATGATGATTTGTTCTGGTGGGTCAGGCCGCGTCACAAGTGAGATTAGCGCCCGCAAAAAGTCATTGCCAATGGAACAGCAAATACATCCATTGGCGAGGCTCACCATGTCTTCATCACGAGTAAAAATCAGCTTTTCATCAATATTGATGTCGCCAAAATCATTGACGATCAGCCCAAGGCGCCGCCCGTCATTTTCTCGCAGCAAGCGATTGAGCAGCGTGGTTTTGCCTGAGCCGAGAAACCCCCCAACAACAGACACAGGGATTGGTGCAGGAACTGTCATCGCCTAGTTCTTCGGTGCTTCAAAAACCTCGCCACCCACAACCGTGCCCCACACGCCAACATCCTTCAAAGCCATAGGGTCGACCTCAAGAGGGTCACCTGTAAGCACCGCAAAGTCGGCAAACTTGCCAACTTCAATGCTGCCAATCTCATTGTCGAGCTTCAGCGACAGAGCCGCACCCATCGTGATTGTGTAAAGCGCCTCTGCGACTGTCAGCCGTTCTGCTTCCCCGCCAAGATGCTTGCCGGTCGATGTGACGCGGTTTACAGCACACCAGGCGGTAAAGAGCGGTCCGATAGCCGTAATCGGCGCATCAGAGTGGAGGGCCAGATCGACGCCATGCTCGATCGCACTGCCTGCATTGTCGATCCGGTGCGCGCGGTCAGGACCCAGGGTCATCTCATAGTGCTGATCACCCCAGTAATAGACATGGTTGCTAAAGAGATTCACACCCACGCCGAGCGCGGCCATGCGGCGGAACTGAGCATCACTCGCCATCTGACAGTGTTGCAACGTATGGCGGTGGTCCGGATGCGGATGTGTGGTCAGCGCTGCCTCAATTGCATCCAACGCAACCTCCGTCGCCTCGTCCCCATTCGTGTGTATGTGAAGCTGAAAGCCAGCTGCGTTGTAAGCCGAAACAGTTTTCTTGAACTCATCGGGCGCAATGTACCAAAGGCCGTTTGGCGCTCCATTAAAGTGACCAGGCCATTTGAGCCGCGCGGTAAACCCCTGAATAGATCCATCGAGCACCAGTTTGACGATGCCCATTTTGAGTTTGTCTGTACTCTGATCCACCAAACTACCGATACGCTCGGCGCCTTTATCAGCCGGCATCAGGGTTCCGCCAAACGCTGGCACCACACGAAGCGGAAAGTCCGGCCGGTCTGTTTCGGCTTTAAGGCGGGTGACCATCTCATCATCAAGCGGACTATGCAGATCAGTCGCCGTTGTTACGCCTGCAAGCTGACAAACCTTGGCAAAGCTCCAAAGTGCAGGCGGATAGGTAGACGCAGAGCCTAGATCATAATTCATTGATCTGAGCGCCAGATACATGCCGACCATGCCCGCAAGCTCACCAGTTGGCTTCCCATCTGTGTCCGTCATCACCTCCTGCATATCCGCAGACGCTGCGAGATCAGTCTCATCAATCACCGCGGAGTTTACATTGAGGAAATGAAGGCTGGCATGGAACACACCGATCTTGCGGCCATTGGACACCCGGTCCAGATCGCTGGCATGCATGCGTTGCTCACCAAAAAAGATGGGGTCAAAGCCCCAACCAAAAAGGGAAACATCGGGGTCGTCCATAGCTGCAGCAGCTTCCTGCAAGCGTTCAACCACGGCATCAACCGATTTCAACCCAGGCCAAACCTTGCCGTCCGGTCCCATCCGGTCGTAATAACCGACATAAACATGGTCCCACAATGAGCCTTCAACCAGATGGCTGTGGCCCTCAATCAGACCCGGCATCAAAACCTGGTCAGAAAAGCGATCGTCGATTTGTGCCTCACCCCAGCAACTTACTTCCTCAAGCGTCCCAACGCTCAAGACACGTCCTTCCCTCACAGCCACATGGGTCGCAAAGGGACGCGCAGGGTTCATGGTGATGATCCGTTTCGCCGAATAAATGGTGGTCGTCACGAGACACCCTTCCTTACTAAAGAAAAAATTATCAGAGATCCCAAAGAGAGATGATTTTTCCGCTTTCAGGCGAAACACGTCCCTCCAAAACATCTAGATAGACCTGTTTGGTCACCGACAAGCCGCCTGACCTCTCGACTTTCATCCAACCGTCGACCGACCCCAGAAAAATGGCCCAAGCCTTTGCGATCTTTGACTGTAAAACTTCCGCACCCCAATCCTTGTTTCGCTTCTGGATCTGGGAAGGTGCAAAGAAAAGCGTTGGGCTTGCGCCAGGCAGATTGTCAGCGCCCCCACCTTGCTCCCAATGCGTGCCACCAACAGCACAGCTACAGGTTAAGCGATCAGCGAAGTGGTTGTGGACCGCTGCGCGAACATTGGCATCACCGGCCATATCGACAAACGCCGCATTGCCGTCAACCTTGATAGTCGCAATATCTTCGTAGGCCACGACATCATCGTAATACCCAACACCCTTTACAAATTCGATGTTGCCCTTGGACGTCAGGCCAATCACCCGCGGTCGATCACCGGTTCGGTTGGACAGCACCTGTGCAAGCCCCAGAGACGTCTTACTGGAGGCACTCGATAGCGCAACGGCAGAGGCACCGAAAAATTCATTATCCTCTAGAAAATCGTCAATCAGGAAGGAGGTTGTAAAAAGCGGCCTGAGAAGACTTTGCTCAGCTTCCCGTGCGGCATCATATCCAGCATCAGCCGCTACTCTGAGATAGTTGTTATAGACCGGTGAAAGGTCTGCCCGATTAGAAGCGCCATCAAAGAAGCCCGCGTCGGAAATGCGCACAGCCTCGGCAACGAAATGGGTCGACATGGGGAAATACCCATAGAACCGCTCACCTGGCGCGACGCCCTCAGCGTTGGACACAATAACATCACCAAAACCCCAGACGGGCACTCGCCCCCAACCTTCATCAGCTGGGAAAAAGTTCCAATACTGCATAGCTTCACCAAAAGCTGCGTATGTGATGTTGTTGGCCGTAAACGCAAAATCATCGACCTTGAAAAGAACCTCACCTGGTGCAAGTGTCTCGCTGGATGGAACTGGTGTTTCGACAATCTTTGTTGTGCGCAGATCATCGCGCTTTACCCAAAAGTTTGCCGCTGTTTGCGCGTTCGTCATTTTAGTCACTTCCCTGAATCGCCGCTTCGTTTTCGCCAGCGGTCTTCTGCAGCCAATTTTGCGGCATGGTAAGCGGGCCGAGCACCAAGACCAAGAGAATCTATGGAGAAAATGTCACGCAAACAGTCCAAAAATGCACGGGTGTCCGCCCGTTTTACACCTGTGCGTTGACTTAAAATCTCTATTCCCCCAAAATTCGCGTGGGTACGTTTTTATCTGTGGGGAATTATGAACAAAACAATCCATGCGGTTCGCACCGCAGCTGTCGCAGCCCTGGTGGGTCTTTTTATTGTGGCAACTGCCGCACCAAGCCAGGCTGAAAACCGCAATGTTCGCATCATCAACGAAACAAACTGGACGATGGTCGAATTCTACGCCTCAAATGTCGGCACCAATGATTGGGAAGAAGACATTCTTGGCTATGACGTCTTGGGATCTGGCGACAGCGTTATGATCGATATCGATGATGGCACCGGATATTGCATGTATGACTTCCGGGCGGTCTTTGCTGACGGCGACGTACTTGTGCGCGAACGGATCGACGTGTGCGAAATCTCAAGCTACCGCTATCACGAATAGACGATAGGCACTGAGTTTCAAAAGCCGCCCGTGCGCTTGCACTGGGCGGCTTTCCATTGCCTGATCCAAGAAAGAAATGACCCTTCAGGCAGCCAGAATATCCCCAGCCACATCCTTCATCCGCTTGCCCCGTAAAATCTGTCCAACCCGCACAGCGGGCAGAAGAATTTTGGAGATGATCGCTGGCGTCTTGGTTTCCAAAGCAAACGCCGGACGTTCGATAAGTCGGTTATACAACCCGAAGAGCTTTGGATGTATCTCCAGCGGATAGCCGCCCATACGCAAGCGGTTCATGGTGATAAACCAGGCAAGCTCTAGAACCGAAATTCGATCGCCAATCAACCATTCATTGGTCTCCAGGCGTTTTTCAAGCACATCAAACGCATCACGATGGGCTTTGACTGCTGCCCGCGCCTGATCGTTCGTAATACCAGCCACTGCAAACGCCCGCCACCAGGCAATCTCTTTTGCGCGAGACGGATCATCAGCACCGTCCTTCTCATATTTGGCGAGCACGTCATCAGGTTTTTGCGCCAACCGCTTTGGAAAGATGAAGCCCATCGTGATCTCTCGCAACGCGAAATGAAGATCGTTTTCCAGCGTTAGGGATGCATCAACGATCGCACGTTCTTCTGGCGTCTGCGGAAAGTATGCAGCGACCTCGCTCGGCAGCGCATCAAGGTAAGCAAGGATATCATTGCTCTCCACATGCACGACGCCATCGTGAACGAGCACCGGGACGACACCACGCGGATTAATCCCCAAATACCACGGAGTTACATGTTCTTGTTTTGCCAAGTCCACGTGATGAGAGGTGTAGTCCAGACCTTTTTCGCGCAGCAAGGCCCGGACTTTCTGAGAACATGTGCTGCCGCCAAAATGAAGAAGGTGCAGCCCTTTCCAGGACTTTACTTCCTCGGTCGTCACTTGTTCGTCACTTATGATCATGTTTCTTCTCCGGGTTCAACCGCTTCAGCCAGCCATGTCTTCTAGTGGTTCAGGACCCCATTGCAGCCCGAGCAGCTCGTCAACTGACGCCTTGCCGGGAGGGGTTGAAGCATCAAAAAGATCACCATCTGTCCAGTGTTCAACTGTGTGTCCCCAAGGATCACGCCAATAGTCAAAGACTTGCGACCCGAGAACATGACGCCCAACACCCCACACAGATGTGTACCCTTTGCCACTCAAGACGTCGCGGCCAAGCATCAGGTCATCAAGGTCAGCAACTTCCCAGGCCGCGTGATTGAAACCAGGCTTACCAGTGCCCAATAAGAACAATGTATGATGGTCGACAAATTTTTCACCCTGATCACACCGCGTAAACGCCCCGATCACAGTGTTCTCGTCGCCTATGTAGATCTCATCTGACTTCAGCAGGCCAAATTGCTCGTGGTACCAGGCGAAGCTTTTTGGGTAGTCGGTGACATTCAAGACCACATGGCCAAGTCGGTGCACATGGGCAGGACCGGCAGCCATGCGCTTAACCTCACCCTGTCTCGGTTTCACCAACCGCGCATTCAGCGGTGCGATCTCTTGCACCTGAGCGACATCCAGCTTTTCTAAGCCATGAACAATTTCGATCGGGAAGCCATCAGGATCATGGACAAGCACACGTTTCCCACCTCCAGGCTCCGATCGGTTTTCAACCACAGCACCGTTGGCGTCTGCAACGGTCTGCAGGTCAGCCTCATTTGTCGCTTGAAGCGCCAACCCGATAAATCCAGGGTCCCCCAGTTCGGTCACATGAACGATTGGATCGGACCCAACACCGCGCATATAGAGCGCGGTATCGGTGCGCTCATAGCGCGTCATCCCGAAATCAAGAAGGAATGCTTCCATCTTATCCAGGTCTGGCGCGCTAAAACGCACATAGACAATGTCTTCGACTTTGATCATTCCAATTTTCCTATCACGTGAGCAAGTTGAACGCGTCACTCGATCAGGGTGCCACCCTCATCATCTGCAACGACATTTTCAATCGCCCCCAAGGATTCAATCTCAACACGAACAACGTCACCATGCTTCAACCAAGGCGTCCCTTCCATGGCCGCCGCAACGCCCGCACAGGTGCCCGTGGCAATGACGTCACCTGGTTCCAAGGTGAAAGCCGTCGAGAGATGTTCGATCAGAGTTGGGACGTCAAAAATCAAATAGCTCGTGTCGGAGTGTTGGCGAACTTCCCCATTGACCAGTGTTTTTAGGTCCAGCTTGGAAATATCGACTTCATCCGGCGTGACGATTGCTGGTCCCATAGGGCAGTGACTGTCCCAGGATTTCCCCATCGTCATGGTTGGGGATCGCCGCTGCCAATCACGGATAGTGACATCGTTGAGCACCGTGTATCCGGCAATGACTTCTTCGTACCGGTCTTTTGGAACACGACGGCATCGTTTGCCGATAACGACGCCCATCTCGCCTTCGTAATCCATCGCCACGCTCTCTTTAGGTCGCAGGATGGGCGCGAATGGACCCGTGGCAGAGGTTGATTGCTTGTTGAAGATGATTGGCACTTTGGGCAGCTCGCGCCCCGTCTCTTCCACGTGCTCGCGATAGTTCAGACCAACCGCCAGAATTTTCGGAGGGCGCAAAACCGGGCTCTCAAGTGTGACATCAGCAAGCTTAATCGACGCCTCGGATCCAGCAGCAGCTTTTGCCTTCGCAAACGCGCCTTCCCCTGCCTCCAGAAACCCGACCATTTCACGAGGAAGATCTGGCGCAACAACCGCCAAATCAACAATCTTGTCATTTTTCAGAATGCCAATCCGGGTAGAGCCAGTATCTGTAAACGTGACGAGCCTCATAAGGCTTTCTCCCTGTTTTTCAGCAGTTTTGGCACAAAAGGCAACCATGCCTGCAGCTTAATATGATGTTATTATCAGTTATGATTAAGATCAATATTTTTCAAGCCCTCTATTGATCATTCTTGCTTCAGCGCGTCAGAGCCGCACCCTCAACCCAATTAGTTTGTAGTGCCTAGAAAGCACAGGCTATCCCCTTATTAACGTTAGCCGACAAATCTGGCTGGTTCACCAATTGTGCTGAGGTCTCTGACCCGATTCCATTGGTAGCCGTGCCGAGAGCTTGTTACGCTAAAATCAACGATAGGGAGGATCGTTCACAATGGAACAATTGACAGGTCTCGACGCCGCTTTCTTGTATATGGAGCAAGAGAATTCGCCGATGCACATAGGTAGCATCGCCATCTACGATCCATCCACCGCACCGGGTGGGTTTGTCCGATATAAAGACATTCTGAGTTTTATTGAGGAACGCCTGCCCCTCGCCAACACCTTCCGACGGGGCCTGGCAAACGTGCCTTTCGGCATCGACCACCCTTATTGGGTCGAGGTTGAGGATTTCAATCTTGAATACCATGTGCGTCACGTCGCCCTGCCAAAGCCGGGGGACTGGCGGCAACTCTGCATCCAATCAGCACGGATCATGGCGCGGCCTCTCGATCTCACAAAGCCACTGTGGGAGTTCACAATCATTGAAGGCCTGGACAATGTGGAGGGCGTGCCCAAGGGCTCCTATGCTCTCATCTCCAAGATCCATCACTCGGCAATTGATGGCATGTCCGGCGTCGACATTATGAATGCCCTGCATACAATCAAGCCTGGAGACACGCTCCCCGCCCTGGATGACAATTGGAAGCCAGAGAAGAAACCATCTGCCGTTGAAATGGCAGTACGGGGGTACCTTGGCAATGTTAAGCAGCCGTTCAAATGGGTTGAGATGGCCGGCAAAACCCTTCCGGGCCTCGCGCGCACGATCAAAGGGTTGCTGACCAAAGAATTCTCTCTCGGCCAAGCGATGTCTGTGCCGCGCACACGCTTCAACAATAAGATCTCCGCCCACCGCGTCATCGAAGGTGTTGCCTTCGATCTGGCCCGGATCAAAGAGGTCAAGACCGGTGTTCCTGGCGCCAAGGTCAACGACGTGATGTTGACCATCGTTGGGGGCGCTATGCGGAAATACCTGGAGTCGAAAGCCGAATTGCCGGAAACGACCCTGGTCGCCATGGCCCCCGTCTCTGTGCGCTCCAATGACGAAAGCGGATCTCTCGGCAACCAGGTTTCCGCGATGATGGTTCAGCTCGGCAGTGACATTGCAGATCCCACTGAGCGCATCTTGTCGATTTCTGCTTATACGCAGGAACAAAAAGCGCTGACGAGTGCATTGGGTGCACGACAAATGTCGGAGCTCAGCAAAACAGCACCTGCACTTTTCACCGGGATCGCAGCAAGGCTCTACACTCAGTTTGGCCTCGCCAATTCAACAAAACCTTTCTTCAATACTGTGGTTACCAATGTTCCCGGCCCGCCCATCCCGATCTATTCGAACGGCGCGCAGATGGTGAAATATTATGGCCTACTCTGCCTGTTTGATGGACTTGGTCTCGGCCACGTCGTCATGAGCTACGACAAAGAGGTGACCATCACCATTACAGCGGACCGGGATATGATGCCCGACCCAGAATTCTATGCTGAATGTTTGCAAGAAAGCTTTGATGAGCTGGAACTCGCCATCCTCGGCTCCAACCAAAAATCAGCACCTGCAAAAAAGGCGAAAGCAAAAAGCAAAGCGGCTCCGAAGAAAAAGAGAGCACCTGCCAAAAAGAAAACGGCAGCAAAGCGAAAGCCAGCAGCGAAACTGGATACGCCAAAAGACGAGCCACCGCTCGAGCAAAAGGCGGGATAGTTTAACGTCTCAAAACAGAAAAGCGGGCTTCCGAAAGATCATTTCAGGAGCCCGCTTTTTTGTGTCTTCTGGTCAAATGAAAGTCTCAGTGCCCACTTGATGGGTAGACCATCGCGCGCCAACCCTCCCGATGGAAGGGGCGCCAATCGTCTTCTGCCTGCGCCAAACGGTCTGCTACCGCATACATGGTTGGAGCGTTAAACCCAAGTCCACAATGAGACGTGCGAACCTCAATATTGTCCGTGTGGTCTTCCTGCGCTTCGATTGAATTCTTCCAGTGCACGATACCATCGGTCTTTGTGTAGATGGATGTGGTCGGGATACTCGGAGGAACCGCGATGGTTTCAACCAGTTCTCGAAACCTCTCTGTCTGCGTCTCACCCTTGGCCATCACCTTAAAGAGCGGCCAGGCGCGACTGGTTTCAGGCTTCCCCGAAAAAGGGCTGCCCAGCGTGATCACTTGACGAACGGCATCTGGCGCACGTTTAGCAACTTCACGCGCGAGCACGCCACCAAGGCTCCATCCAACCAGGCTAATTTTCTGGCCATCATGATTGTCAGAAATCTCTTCGATCCGTTCAGCGATCCGCTCACCTTCATACCCAGCTGTGGCCGGACCAAGGTTACGACCAAGCTCCCACGGATAGGCTTCATATCCGCGTGACGCAAGAAAGCGTCGAAGCACACCCGTACTGTTATCACCTGCCATAAAGCCGGGGAGGACCATCACGGGATGACCATCCCCCTCGGGCGCTCGTTTCAGAATCTGTTGGAAGAGCGGCAATGTCGCCACCTCAGCCATGGTTCGCCCAAACTCCAAATAGAGCCAGCGCAATTGCGGACGGTCGAGGTCAGCAGACTCAGACATCATTGCCATTCAGGAAACCCCCAGTTTGTTCGCCTTGCGCCCACCAGCGCAGCTCGCGAATCGTCAAAGGCTACAAACTGGGAGGTCTGAGCGTCAAGGAACTGTCATAAAAGGGTTAACCACCCAGTTGGTATGGACCACCCTTTTCCAGTGCCTTTTTGTAGGCAGGGCGTGCCTGAATGCGCTCCAGATAGCCCACAAGATTAGGGTATTCCTTGACCAAACCGGTTGATTGACCTGCTTCCATGGGAAAGCTCATCTGCACATCACACGCAGTGATTTCATCCCCTGCAAACCAATCCTGTTTCTCCAGAGCGCCGTTCATATAGGCAAAATTATTTGTCATTTCACCCATGATCCGTGGCAACAGCGGACCACCGGCCTCACCGAGGCGTCCGACATAGAGCCCAAGCAGCAACGGCAACATGGCCGAACCTTCTGAATAGTGCATCCATTCCAGATATCGCAGCGCTTCTGGTGTACCCGACGCAGGTTTCCACGCACCTTTGCCATATGTATCAACCAGATACTCAATGATTGCCGCGGACTCCGCGATTTTGACATCACCATCGGTCAGGACGGGCGACTTGCCCAGCGGATGAATTTTCTTCAAGGACTCCGGCGCGAGATTGGTTTCTTTGTCGCGCTGATAATGGACGATTTCATATTCAAGACCCAGCTCCTCCAGCATCCAGAGAATGCGCTGTGACCGGGAATTATTGAGATGGTGGACAGTAATCATATGTGAAGTGCCTTTCATTGATCATTGGAGACAGACTTCGCTCTGATCCCTCCAAAGTCAATGAGAGAGGGCGTTCAAAACTGCCCAAAACTGAATTGCAGGACACCGAAATTGCAATGCCAGGTCCCTTGACCCGCTGACGTGCCCGCATCCTTGATGCTTTTGCAACCTCAAACACCCTGCTAGCCTTTCCCCAACAAAACCGAGGAGGAAACATCATGGCGATTGATTTTAGCTTTCCAGAAGAAGTCGAAGTCATCCGAACATCTATCCGCAACTTTATTGACGAGGTCGTAAAGCCTGTCGAAGAAGCAATGGATGAGGATGACCGCACGTCGGTGCGCGAGGGCGTCATCAAAATGCGAACGGAAGCGTATGAGAGAGGTCTTTGGCTGCCACATATGCCAGAAGAATGGGGCGGCATGGCGCTCGGCCATGTGGAGCTCGCAATGATTTCTGCCGAGGCTGCGCGCTCTCGATACGGTCCGTTCGCCATCAATTGCCAGGCGCCCGATGAAGGCAACATGCACACGCTACTGAAATGGGGAACAGAGGAACAGAAGGACACCTATCTGCGGCCCATGTGCGAAGGAAGAAAATTCTCCTGCTTTGCCATGACAGAACCGGAGGTTGCGGGATCAGACCCGACACTCATCCGCACCAATGCAAAGCTCGAAGGAGATAGCTGGGTCATCAACGGCCATAAGTGGTTCATCACCGGTGCGCATCGCGCCAACTTTGCCATTCTGATCGCGCGCACAGAAGACGACCCAAAAATTCCACAGGCAGCCAATACGGCTTTCATCATCGACCTGCCCTCAGACGGCTGGTCCGAGGTCCGCGAAATCCAAACCATGCACGGGTCTTCCGGCCATTCTGAAATCCTGATTGAAAACCTGCGTGTGCCAGACACACGGCGTCTGGGGGGACGCGGCGATGGTCACCGACTGGGACAATCCCGTCTGGGACCCGCGCGCCTTGCCCATTGTATGCGCTGGATTGGACAGGCAGAAACTGCCCTGGAAATGATGGTCGACCGGTCAACCAAGCGCTTCTCCCACGGCTCCTATCTGTCTGAAAAACAGGGCATCCAGTGGATGATCGCTGACAGCACCATGGAGCTCTATCAATCAAAGCTGATGGTTCTGCATGCCGCTTATAAGATCGACAACGGCGACGATTTCCGCTCAGAAGTGTCCATGGCAAAACACTTCGTCGCCAATTCGCTGAACCGGATCATTGATCGGGCCATTCAGGTCCACGGGGCATTGGGCTATTCCCACGACACACCTCTCGCCCACATGGCACAACAAGCTCGGTGGGCACGCTTTGCGGACGGTGCCGACCAAATCCACCAAATGCGGATCGCAGAGCGTACGATCAAAAGCTTCAAAGAAAGCGGCACACTGCATTCCGCCCTTGGCGGTTTGCCGGTTTAACAACAAAAGGCAGGCTGTCGGACAAATGACAGCCTGCTCACTTCTCCCGTTGCGCGGGCCCTTACCCCCGCACTATCTTGCCAAGACGAGATATGGGGAACGAAGTGACAACCAACGGCAGTGAAAAAGCGGACAAGCCTGAAAAAGGCCCCTTCGATGTCAATTTCTTGATCTCTTTGGCGTTGGCTCTGCTGGTCTGGGTGGGCCTACGCAATGATGTCGTTTGGGGAAGTTTTGTCGGCGAGGCTGACCGCGAGGCCCTGCAGATAGCGTTTGAGATGCGGGTCAACAAAACGCTGCCCGGATCTCACCCCATTCTCTTTCTCAATTTAGATGACTCAGTCTGGCAGGGTGCTACCGCCGACGGCCCTGCGCTGGCTTATGCACCGCGCCCCGTTCTGGCAGACTTGATTGAAGCATCCTATGGGCTGCCAGGCATGCCGCGCCCGAAAGTCGTGATTGTCGACATTGACCTGTTTTGGCGCACCCCAGATGAAGCCGCCGAACAACGGATCGATGAGCTGCTTCAGAAGTGGGGCCGCGACCCGGAAGCCCCTTTGCTCATTCTACAGCGAGAAGTGACAGAGGGGGATGGCCGACCTGGTTCTCTTGCCGCAGCGCGCGCCTCTGACAGAGACAGCATCATTCTCTCCGCGCCAGAGGACAATATTGTTTGGGCAAGTGCCCAACTCACCGGAGATGAGGTGATGGGCGCGCGGTACTTCTCTCACTTCCTCTGCATCGACACGCCCACCGGCATCGAGGCCTCTGCCACCACAGCTTTCTATGCGGCCATTGCGCGGAAAGCCGACAGTCCCCGTGACGCAATTCAGGCCGTGCAAAAGACAATGGAGGGTCCCCGCGCCTATTGTGCTGGAACCTGGGATGACGTTGCCTTCGACCTCTCTATCCCTGGCCGGGCACCGATGACATTCAAAGGTCAGCAAAGCCTGATCAATTACAGCCTGAACGCCGGTACGGCAGATGACCCTGAGCCCCAACTCCCGGCGGCAGACATGTTCGTAATCCCAGCAGCTTTTGTAGAGCCTGGGATGGTCGCAGGTCTTTCTGCCAATGATGGCGTCATTATTATTGGGTCAGCAGCCCAAGCTGCAAGAGACCGACATATCTCCGCTTATGGCGCTATGGGAGGTAGCCTGGTCATTGCGAACATCATCCGTGGCGTTGAAGCGGGCGGCGAAGTGCGGCGGATGGCGTGGTATTTTGAGGCCGTGCTATTAACCATATTCGTCATGCTGATAGTTTTGGCATTCTGGTACTGCCGGAAAGCCCGAGACTTCCTAAAACCAATGGAAGACCTGCACTGGGCAATGAGGATTGCCCGCACACCTATCAATTTGTTGACCAATCCGGTTATCATCAAGATATTGATCGGTGTGGGGGTATTCTGGGTTGGGGCTGGTGTGAGCTATTTTCTCCTGGACGACGGTCTTTGGCTTGGTTTGGCTGCGCCGGCATATGCAGCAGCGCTTAACGAAGCCAGAGAAGACTTCGAAGAATTAATGGAAAGCTTGAGAAATGCTGAAACAAAAAACAGCTAATACAGCCATTGCAATTGCGCTGGGCGCGGCAGCATGGATGGGCGCAACAAGTGCGCAAGCAGCGATCCCTGCCTGCGGCTCAGCCACAGTCGCCTTTGTGAAACAAATCGATGGCGGGTCAGACAGCATTCGCATCAATCGAGCTGGATCTGAAGCCTCACTTGCCGTCTTCTCGCCTCTCTGTGAAGGCGATGTTGTCAGCCTGAAGAGCGCAAGTGACCGGGTCGTACTCGGCATTGCCGGGAGTTCAGGGCCCAACGAAATTCGCGGACCAAAAAGCTATACGGTGGGACCTGCATCCACAGGCAGCCAATCCATCAGCGAACTGATCGAAGGAAGGCTATTGCCTCTTGGCGACCGACTGGTCGGCCAGGGATTGGCCCGTTCAGGGGGAGAGTTTGAATTTGGCCTGCTGGATCTGGAAACAGAGTCTGCACAAATCAAAGCAGGCTTCCGCCCTCTTTGGGTTGGGTGGTCAGGGGGCCAAGCTCCTTACGAATTGCTTGTCCTTGACCCCACAGATCGGATTTTCGCAACTCAGACATTGTCAGACATTTCAACGACGCTCCCCGCCAGGACCATTGTGCCAGGCAGATACACGATCGTGGTGAAAGATGCCTATGGCCGCACACGTCAGACCTTCTTTGACGCGGTTGCAGATGTGCCTTCAGCCACACCACCAGCTATTCCCGCTTGGATGGGCGAAGACACGGCAACCATGCTGGCAGCATTCTGCATTGCCGCAGAAGACCCGTATGTTTGGTCTTATGAGGCAGCACAGCAAATCAGTGCTGCCAAAGACGCAGGCCTTGATCGTGAAGCCGCTCTTGCTCTCATCGGTGGTGGTGATTCCGAAGCGCTTTGCCCGCGATAAGTTTTCGCCCTAGCTGCGCCCAAGTACGCGGTCTGCGTCGCCGATCATGACGTAGGGTGCCCAGAAGTAGGGGTGCGCAAATTTGTCCTGAGCAATAAGGCTTCGCTGTGCGCCGCGCAATGCCTCATGCATCGGCTCCCGCGCTGCGTCGGCGAAGAATTTTCGGACAACCGCATCCGCTGCTGCGTCGTCTGCAACCCAGTGTGTTGCGAGAACCGAGCGCGCACCTGCATAGACAAAACTACGCACAAGCCCATCCAGTTGCGCACCATCAAAGACTGCAGCAACACCCTCGGCGCCTTCCGCTGCACGCGCGGTATCACAGGCGGCAAGGACGACCAGCGTTGCGTCCAGCTTCAGATCAAGGATCTCAGTTGCGCTCAACATGCCATCTCCACCTTGCGTATCGAGCGAGGTGAGGAGCGACGGTTCAGAGATACAAAACCCATCCCCGAAAAAGCCATGCGTAACAAAGACCAACACTTGCTGATCAACCAGTGAGGCATCCTGCGCTATATCCAGATCAGTGAATGCGCGACCGGTGACATCCCGGCGACCAAATGAAGAACCAACCGAAGACCGAAGCGCCGTCAAGGGTTTCTGCAAATTGGGTTCGCCTGCAAAGACCTGCCCACACCGTTCCGGCCTGCCCTCAGCAGTCATGCGGGCCGTAAAATCTTTTACCCATGCATCAGAATTGTTAGGGGGCACTGGCGGTCCAAATACCGTCATGCCAGAATTCGCTTCCGGTGCATCAGCCAACCGCGCCGCCACAAAGCTTGCCGCACTTGGCGTGTTAATGAACGCAAAATCATTCGCAAGCCAGGGCAGGGTCGAATAGGAACGCGATCGCGCAAGAACTTTATGCTCGTCCTCAAATGTCGACAGAAGAAGAGACGGCGGCAGAGACCCAATCACGCCGCGTGGCGCAAAGACCAGCGTCTTCACGCCCGCCTCAACAAGATCAGCATAGACAGGCTGGAAGACGCCCTCAAACAGCGTGTGGGCCTGCTCAGCTGCGAAGGGCGGTGTGCCACCAGCGCGCGCCCGCAAGGTTGAGCGCACGCGGCGCACCAATCGACGCGCTTCATCCCGACCAAGCTCTGTCCCAAAGGGCATAATCTTGCCAGCGAAGACTGCGTACCCAAACCCACCGGCTTGTGTCGGCGCAAAAGCCACGAAAGCTTCGTCCGCCGCGAGTGTAGAAATGAGGTCGGCAGTTTCCGCACCCCCATTGATCAGTTGCATATATTGGGGTTGTGCATGTCGTGCGAGCACCTCCGCATCCAGAGCTAAGGTTTCCGCGGTATCGGCGGCAAGCGTCAACCGCGCAAGCTCCTCAGGATCATCCGTACTGGCACCTTGCTGTAGCGCGAGACGTGCCTCCTGAAGAGCGCGTTCAGCATCCTGCAAGGCACGAATTTCATCAGCAGTGCCCTCGCCGGCAACACGAGCAGCAGCCATGGCCATAGCGGCAGCCGCGCGCGGCTCAACCATCCCTTCAAATGCGTCCACAAAGCGCCGCGTAAGACGCGCCGCATCCCCAAGACCTGCCTTTTGAGCCCGCAGCAATACGCCCAAATAGTCACCGGCGACATCAGGCGATATCCCAAACGATCCCTCTACGCCGGAATAGAGGTCAAAAGAACGATCATACGATGCCAGCGCGGCGGAGACGTCGCCATCTGCGATTTGGGTTTTTCCGAGGCTTGCAAGCAACCGCGCAGTGAGCAGAGATTGCGGCTGATCCCGGATCCACCTAGAAACAAGGGTAGAGAGCCGGGAGCGAGCTGCACCAATATTTCCCTGCTCTAGATCGTTGGCCGCGCGGCGCTCTTCAATCAATGCATCCAGCCATCCAGCAGACCCCTCCGGGGCACGTTCAACCAAAGAAGCCGCGTCGTCCAGTGCATCTCCAGCACCCTCACGCCCCGACAAAAGAAGAGCAGAAGCCAGCAGGTAAGCACGATGGGCCTCAAGAATGATCGCTCGAACACCAGGCCGCAGTTCTGCATCGGAGTAAATCGGAGGAACCCCATCGCCACTGCGATGATTTACAAACTCAGCAGCACGGGGCGTGATGACGCTCTCTGCCACATCACCCGACACAAATGCGAACGCGCCAAATGTTTCGGGTGCAAACGGTTGCTCGGCGAGCGCAAGAGCCTCTCGGTAATTCCCAGTGTTCAGCTGATGGACCGCTTGATAGTTGATCAATTTGTCCCGCAGCCAGGAAGTGGTCTGCACACCAGCAGACAAAGCCGTGTCCTCAAGCAGCTGCTCAGCTTCTGCAAACCGACCCTGGCTGGACAGGTTTAGGCCAAGATCCAGCGCAATGTCGGCGCGACGAACCGGATCGCCCCCGAAAAGACCATCCTGGATTGCTACCGCCTTCGCATAGTCTTCTGCCGCAAGAGAAAACCGGAAAGAGACGTTCCGACGGTGCCCCCGTCGCCGCAAAACTTCCTGATCCTGCAGGGCTGCAACACCAGGCAAGCCTGCCATCTCATCCGAGCTTAGTTCGATGGGCGCCTCAAGTCCTGCAAGAGCTGCAGCGCCCCGTCTCATAGCAGGCAGCGCGCCGGGTATTCCGCGTGCATGAACCACATTGTTCGCGCCCGTCGCGCTAATGGCGAGATCCTGCAGCAAGGAACCTGAAATCTTCCCGGGGCAGCTCAACACCCCCTCGCCCAGCTGGGTCGTGTTTGCTGACGACATGCATCCCTCAAGCAGCACACTGCCCGCAACTTTGTCGCCTGGATAGACATCTAATGTTGCCGCTGGTCGCCGCCAGGTTCCGCAAAACACATCATAGCGCGCAAGGGCACCAACCGCCTCCGTATCAAGGCGTTTGCCTGCCCTGCAAGCGTCGCCCTCTGAACTTGCGCCCAGATCAAGTGCATCTGGAAGAGACGATCCCATCTCCGGAACACAAGCAGCAGCGAAGAGCACAAAGGCTGACAATAAGGCTGGAAGTCGAGCGATCATTGGCTCCCCGCATCCCAAAGGGCTTCATTGCCGCTGGCGGCGACACCGCCCAAATCTTCTTCCTGGTTGCGTTCGTCATCTTCCCCAGTTTCAAAAACAACCGGAATCACACCACCAAGACCAGAAGGGTCTCCATTAATAAAGCGGGTATTGCGTTCAATTTCCCGCAGAGAGTCCGCAGAGCAACTCACCGGATCACCAATGAGGCAGAAGTTCATATAATACTGATTGTTCTGGGCAAGACCCACCGCACTGGTCATCGTGTTCCCGCCAAACAAAATATTATCCTCAAGACTTGCACTAAATCCTGAGACACGGGATCCATCCGCACGAATAACATCGCCGAAGAGAAGGACTTCCGTTGGCCCAGTTCCAGACGGAAACAAGACACCGTCGCCTGCACCAGGCACACCGAAAACAATACCGGCGCCATCCACACCCCTGCCCGTGTTCAGTTGAACGATTGAGCCAGGCGCAACAAATTGCAGTTGATCGGTCGCAATAAAGACGTGATCGGTGGTGCCTCCGACAAGACTGTTTGGCAGGGAAGCAAGTCCGAACAGAGAGAGGGTTCCTGTTTCAAAAACATCGAGGAATTTTTCGGTCCCAATGACGATGTCGTCAGAAGATTCAAGGCGCACGGTACCCAAACGTCCCGCAGCGGTATCAAGTCCCAATTGCCCGGAGACCAGAATGAGGTCGGGCCGTCGGTCAATTTCGCTCGTTTGGTATCCCAGCTGCAGTGACGAAAGCCCCGTCACCGTACCCGCCGCAATGATGCGAGATGATTGATCCGTGCCAATCATCAACGTGTCCAAACTTGCCCCGCTAAAGCGCGCATCAAGCAGCAGAACATCGTTGGCGCCGCCATCTACATCAAAACGACCTGCGGAAATTTTTGTAAGTTCTGCCTCGTCGATAATGAGACCCGCGGCCCGGCGCAAAGTGACCCCAGCCGTCGAGCCGTCCCCACCCAGCACAATCGTCTGACCGGTCCGCGCTGTTTCCAGGATAAACTGGTCACCAGCAGTGATGGAACCAGACAGATCAAGATCGGCCACAGTCAGCGTGACATCATCGAGCGCTCCGATCCTGTTGAGAAGAGCCGTACCGTTTGCCGCGTTCAAAACGAGGGCGCCGCCTGCTGCATTAACACTTCCGCTGACAGCGACATTGCCGGCTAAGGCCTGAACAAATGCACCGCCCTGAGCAGTAGCGGTGCCCGCGACGCTAACTGAGGCACCAACGAGCCGAATATTGTTGCCTGCGACCAGGTCATCTACTGAAATCGGTCCAGTAGGTGCAGTCGCGATAATATTTCCAACCGTAGCGGTCAAACTACCTGTTGAAGAAAGCCCGCCGGTCAGCGCAGTCAAAAGAACATCGCCCGCCGCCACAACCCGGCCTAAAAGCGAAATAGAGCCTGCCTCTATTTCAAGCGATCCGGGGGATGAAATGTTTCCAGAGGTTGCAGTCAGGCTCGCAAGCGCGCCACCTGTCACTTTGCCACCGAGATCAATATCCTGACCGGAGATCATGATCGAGGTCCCAGCGGTTGTCGCACCAACATCTATGTCGCCGGTTGCCGCATT
>JAJFGY010000046.1 GCA_021775935.1 Alphaproteobacteria bacterium | reverse complement strand
CCCTTATTGTTCTTCTGTTGCTTGCGCTTTGTGGTGCCCGGGTCATTGGCTATCTCGCTGGAGTGGAATGGATGGTCATCCATCACAGGCACACTTTGTCGGATTGTCTTTTCAATATCCTTCAATGTGCCGCGTTCATCCATATCGCAAAACGAAATGGCAATTCCTGTCGCGCCAGCGCGTGCCGTACGCCCGATCCGATGGACATAGCTATCGGGATCATCAGGCAATTCAAAATTGATGACATGGGTCACACCGTCAACGTCAATACCGCGCGCTGCAATATCTGTGGCGACAAGCGCACGGATGCGGCCAGACTTAAAGCCTTTCAGTGCCCGTTGCCGCGCATTCTGCGCTTTGTTGCCATGAATAGCATCGGCCTGCACGCCTGAGTTCTGAAGATGTTTGGCAACCCGGTCCGCACCGCGTTTCGTGCGCGTGAAGATCAACACCCGTTCGATGGCCTTGTCGCTCAACAGCTCGTCCATGAGAGCTTTCTTCTTGTCCTTGGGAACAAAGAGAACGTGTTGCACGACTTTTTCTGCAGTCGTTGCCGCAGGCGCAACTTCAACTTTTACCGGGTCTTTCAGCAAACCGTTTGCCAAGCCTTGTACAGATTTAGGCATCGTTGCAGAAAAGAGAATGGTCTGCCGGTCTTTGGGAAGGGCAGCGGCAATCTTCTTAACGTCCCGGATAAAGCCCATGTCGAGCATGCGGTCCGCTTCGTCGAGAACAAAGGCCTCCACTTCATCAAGGCGAACATGCCCTTGAGCCATCAGGTCCATAAATCGACCTGGTGTCGCCACCAAAATATGCACACCCCGTGTCATTGCCTGAATTTGAGCGCGAATGGACGTGCCGCCAAAGACAACAGCGGTTCGCAGGTGCAAATGCCGCCCGTATGACGAGATGCTCTCTGATATCTGCGTTGCTAACTCTCTTGTGGGGGCCAGGATGAGTACGCGGGGCTTCCGGCTAACCGCTTTGCGGTTGGTCAGAGACAATCGGTGCAGCAGGGGCAAAGCGAATGAGGCAGTCTTACCCGTGCCCGTTTGCGCGACACCCAACAGGTCACGTCCTTCAATAAGGGACGGAATAGACTTGCCCTGAATAGGAGTGGGGTTTGAGTATCCCTCATCGTCAAGCGCGCGAAGAATAGGTTCAGCAAGTTTGAGACCTTTAAAGTCGGTCATTAAATAGTTTCTCTCTCGGGTTAAGCGCGCTCAAACCAGCCTCCTCTAAACAGGCGGCAGGTGAGCGACGCGCAGGCTATCGACCCGGCTAGCCCATCACCTGATGAGACCGGTCTAACGAAACGCCCACATATGTCGGAAAGAAACGTGGCCGGCAGATCGAACGCCGGGCTGGCGACCGAGTAAAATCGGTCTTATAGCAAGTGTCGCTGAGCGCAGAAGGCCCTTCACACACGGGGAAGTCAAGGCCTTTCGCCTCCTGCGACAGGACGCCTCAAGGACCCGCCCACCCATAATCACCTGTATGCGGAGCGATCAGCCCCCTTTAAGATACCAATCGTGTGAGTCGCACACGAGCAAACCGCTGGGGACACCATGGATTTCACCTACCCGCTGACAGGCACTGTTACCATCATCACGCTCTTCATCTATGCCTGGATGGCCATCCAGGTGGGAAAATCCCGCGGAAAACATGAAGTTCCTGCACCTCAATCCAATGGGCCAGACGAATTTCTACGCGCTTTGCGGGTTCATGAAAACACGATGGAGGGCCTCATTCTGTTTCTGCCCGCGCTTTGGCTGTTTGCCCTATCATTCGGGGATATGTGGGCAGCGATTGTGGGCGTTTTCTATCCCATCGGGCGTATTCTCTATGCAAAAGGTTACTACGCCGCCGCTGACAAGCGCAGTCGCGGCTTCTTGATTGGCTTCAGCGCTACAATTGTTCTTCTAATAGGCAGTCTCATTGGCTTTGCTCTGTCCGCGGCAGCCATATATCTCTAAGACCACTCTAAGTTGCTGCAAAGCAGCCGGAATGATACCAACGAGAGCATGACACAAAACTGTCAATCGCTTGTTCAGACATAATCACTACACCTGAGTATGGTTACATAGACCACAGGCAAACAGCTTGATTGCTTTGAAAACAGTTAGGGTACCCGTTGCAGACATCCGCATCTGAGACGACTGAGCTTTCCAAAAGAGATTGGCTCCAAACGCTCGCCAAATACCGAGCGCCCAGCCACAAACGGAGTCTCTTCGAACTTGCCGTAACGGGGCTGCCCTTTCTCGCCCTGTGGGGCGCAGCATGGTGGGCACTCTCCGTCAGCTATTGGCTCGCGTTTGGCATCAGCATTTTGGCCGGAGCATTTTTGCTTCGCCTTTTCCTCATTCAGCATGATTGCGGGCACGGCGCCTTTTTCCGCACAAAGTGGGCAAATGACTGGGTTGGGCGTGCATTGGGTGTTTTGACGCTCACGCCCTACGACGTGTGGGCCCGCAGCCATACCATTCACCATGGCACCTCCGGCAATCTATCAAAACGCGGCATGGGCGACATCGACACACTAACGGTGCGCGAATATCTGGCGCTCCCCAGGTGGCGCCGCATCATGTATCGGCTCTACCGGCATCCTTTGGTGATGTTTGGCATAGGACCAGCCTATATCTACTACATCCGGAACCGTCTTCCGCTTGGTTTCATGAGCGCTGGCCCCCGCTACTGGATTAGCGCTATGGGCACAAACATTGCCACAGCTGTAGGCGTCGGCGCCCTCATCTATGTTCTTGGCGTTGCACCGTTTTTCCTGGTCTATCTGCCAACAACGCTATTGGCAGCCTCGATTGGCATCTGGCTGTTCTACGTACAACATCAGTTTGAAGATACATTCTGGGCGGAGAGCACCGAATGGAGCTTGGGCGATGCGGCCTTAGTTGGCAGTTCACACTTCGATCTTCCGCGAGGCTTCCGTTGGCTAACGGCCAATATAGGCATGCACCATGTCCATCACTTCAGCAGCCGCATTCCCTACTACCGTTTGCCCACCGTGTTGCGCGATCATCCTGAACTGGCTGATGTGCGACGGCTTACATTCTTGCAGAGCTTTGCCTGCCTGAAGCTGCGCCTTTGGGATGAAACCGAACAACGTTTGGTTCCCTTCTCCGCATTGAGACAGCAAGAGACAAGCTAAAGAGCACCTATAAGCTCATCACAAAGCCGAACGACAGCGCTTAGGCTCCTGGTGGGACAAGTGATCATAGGAAAGGCGATGTTGACAAAACGCGCAGCAATTTTTTTAGCGGTGCTCAGCTTTTCGTCGATCCTTTCCGCCGATCTAAGAGCCACTGTGCTGAGAAACACAGAGCTGTTTGTTTTCACACCAATATTGAACATCCACGCAGGCCCCGGGCCTGATCAAAACGTGATAGAAAAGCTCGCGTATGGTGCCCGCGTCCACTCGTTTCTAGAGGACCGCAACAGATCAGGGGTCATCGCAGAGTGGGTCAAAGTCCGTGCAATCTCGGAAGCAAGTACCACAGAGGGCTATGTCCGCGCGGATGCTCTTCTGCCCATCCCTACGCCAGACCCCGCCAAAAGCGGATTTGCCTCGCTAACAGACCGCCTGACGATCACCGGGGACCTGACAATAACACGCGCGGATGATACGACGACAGCAGTACAGGCGTACGATCATGGAGTTACCCTGACTACCCGGACATTTCATACGCCCTATGGCGATTTTGAAGAGCAACACATCACCGCCTCGGGGTTCACTGTCGCCCAAGGGTTCATTCTGGCACGGGCAATCATCAATCAGGACGGAGCTGGGTCTGACCACCTAGCCCGCCGTCCCAACATCGAAGTCGACGACGAAGGAAACCACTTCATCTTCGATGACAGTCACTGGCAGATAATCTCGGTCGTACAGACAGCAGATGGCGCAACGATCAGTTTTCCTGAGCGGGCCGACTGAGCCAATCAAGGCAGAGCTCCAAAAGACCTGGCAAACTCTCTCCTCGCCAACTAATCTGAAATCCAGGTTGGACATCGCCTTCAGAGGGGCGACGGCGTCGCAGGCATGCGCAGAAAAAGAACAGGCAGTTGTTACCCACCATGACAAAATTCTTCGCAAAAGAAGTCACTCTTGCTGCCTTTCTAGGCATGGCCCTTATCAGTCTGTCGTCCCATCTGGCGTCGGCTGAAACAGTATTGCCTGTGCCGGTTGAGCCTGTTCTTGTTAGCGAAATCCCCTTGGACGCACCCACCGTAAAAAATGTTATTCTTATCATTGGTGACGGCATGGACGATCATCAGATCACCATTGCGCGCAACTATCTGAAGGGCACGAATGGACAGCTGACGCTCGACAAGATGGACAGCAGAAGCATTGCCCAGATATTGACCGTCTCCAACATCGCCCCGGGTGTTCCCGTCTATGTGGCGGACTCAGCAAACAGCGCGACGTCCATGGCAACAGGAACGATCACGAGTCGGGGACGCATTTCGACATCGGCAGGCGAAGATGCTGATTTGACAACCATCGTCGAGCTTGCCAGCGCCGCTGGAATGAAAACAGGC
>JAJFGY010000045.1 GCA_021775935.1 Alphaproteobacteria bacterium | reverse complement strand
GAGGTTTCTGAGCTCAACACGAAGGCGCTTACCAATGCAGCGCTTTGTGGGCTTCTGAAACCGCTTCTCACAGACGTCAACATGGTGTCGGCTCCCGTGATCGCAAAGCAGCGGGACATTGAGATCACGGAAGTGAAGCGGGAAGAACCTCGCGGTGCTTTCGAGACCTATATCCGTCTCACCGTGAAGACCGAACGTCAGGATCGCTCAGTAGCGGGCACGATTTTCTCCGACGGAAAGCCACGCCTCATCCAGGTGAAGGGCATTAATATGGAGGCGGAACTTTCGCCGCACATGCTTTATGTCACCAATGAAGACAAACCAGGCTTCATCGGGGCGCTTGGCACCGTGCTCGGGAATTCCGGCGCCAACATTGCCAACTTCCGGCTCGGCCGAAATGAAGAGGGGGGCGACGCGATTGCGCTCATCGATCTGGATCAGGACCTGTCGGCAGACTGCCTGAAGGCTGTGGAAGCCATTCCGCATGTGAAGCAGGCCAAAGCGATGACGTTCTGAGGATCATCACTTCTCACTGGCCTTTCTCGGCCAGAGTCGGTAAAAGCTATGAAAGTCCCCAGCTGGAAACAGCGCGGGGGCTTTCTTTGTGTTCAGAGCCTGTTCGGCTCTGATTCTTTGTTTGTCGCATTTCCGGACGGTGAACCGCATTCACTTCACCTGGAAATGCTCCGGGGCTTCTAAAGCCCCCAAAAATCGGTGATTCTCATGGCGAATGTAGCGGTCGTCGGCTCCCAATGGGGCGACGAAGGCAAGGGCAAGATTGTGGACTGGCTGTCCGAACGCGCGGACGTGGTCGTGCGCTTTCAAGGGGGCCATAATGCGGGCCATACGCTCGTCATTGATGGGACTGTCTATAAGCTCTCGCTCTTGCCATCGGGTATTGTGCGGGGTGGAAAAATGTCCGTTCTGGGCAATGGGGTGGTGATTGACCCTTGGGCGCTGATGGCAGAAATCGACAAAATCAGCGAGCAGGGCGTAGTGGTGACACCTGAGAATTTGAAGGTGGCAGAGAATGCCTGCCTCATTCTTTCTGTCCATGCTGAACTGGATGTGATCCGGGAGACGTCTAACAAGGGTACGAAGATCGGCACCACCAAGCGGGGCATTGGCCCGGCCTATGAAGACAAGGTCGGGCGTCGCGCGATCCGGGTGATGGATCTGGCAGACCCTGAAACGTTGCCAGACAAAGTAGACAAGTTGCTGCATCACCATAACGCGCTGCGTCGGGGGCTTGGCAAAGACGAGCTGGACGCACAGCCCATCCTGGATGCGCTTACGGAAGTCGCGCCAAAAATTCTGCCCCACATGGATACTGTCTGGCGTTACCTGGCGCAGGCGCGCAAAGAGGGGAAACGCATTCTCTTTGAAGGGGCGCAAGGCACACTTCTGGACATTGACCATGGGACATACCCCTTTGTCACATCATCCAATGTTGTGTCGGGCCAAGCCGCGACAGGCTCTGGTATGGGCCCGTCGGCTGTGGAATATGTGCTGGGCATCACAAAGGCCTACACGACGCGCGTGGGGGAAGGGCCGTTTCCGACTGAGCTGGAAGACGAAGACGGACAACGTCTGGGCGAGCGGGGTCATGAGTTTGGCGTTGTCACCGGGCGGAAACGCCGCTGCGGCTGGTTTGATGCGGTCCTGGTAAACCAGTCGCTCAAAACAAACGGCATGACGGGCATTGCGCTCACCAAACTTGATGTGCTCGATGGTTTTAAGACGCTCAAAATTTGTGTGGCCTATGAGCTTGATGGCAAGCGGATCGACTATTTGCCTGCAACGCCAGCTCTTCAGGCGCGGATCAAGCCCATCTATGAAGAGATGGAAGGCTGGTCGGAAAGCACGTATGGCGCGCGCAGCTGGGCAGATTTGCCAGCCGCTGCGGTGAAATATGTGCGCTACGTGGAAGAGTTGATTGAGTGCCCTGTGGCCCTTCTTTCCACCTCGCCGGAGCGGGACGATACGATCCTCATGCAGGATCCGTTTGCGGATTAGGTCTGCGGTCAATCGCGACTTGTGCCGCCCGTTACTTATGTGGTCTGCTTCCCTGGGGTACTAAGAAAGATGTCAGTACAGACATCTCAACCTAGGGGACGTGTCATATGACCAATCTACCAATGAAGCTTGCGCTCTCACTCACCTTTGCGGGCGCGTTGCTCGTTTCTGCCTGTGAAGACCAGTCAACGCCGGAAGAAGCAACGGCTCCAGAGTCTGCGGCTGAAGACGCCACGACCGATGCAGGTTCGGAAAATCCTGCTGCCTCTCTCTTGGAAGCAACGACTGAAGCGGCAGGTGACGCTGCCGACGCTATTGGAGAAGCTGCAAGCGATGCGGCAGACGCCGTAGAAGATGTTGCTGAGGACGCGTTGGACGCTGCCGGTGATGCTGCAGATGCAACGGTTGATGCCGCCGACAGCGCGCTTGACGCTGCTGGAGAGATGGCAGAAGACGCTGCGGATGCTGCAGGCGACGCGGTTGACTCAACTGTCGAAGCTGCCGGGGACGCTGCCGATGCAGCAGGCGATGCATTGAACGATGCCGCGGGCACGACGGAAGAAGCGGCAGATGAAGGTGCTTCAGCTGTCGAAGAAGCAGCCGACGAAGGCGCTGCGGCTGTTGAAGAAGCAGCGGACAAAGAGTAAGCCGACGCTTTTTGAGCCAAGAAACGAAGCCCGGTTATCCCTCATGGTGGCCGGGCTTTTTCGTGTCTTGGGTTACCCGCCGAACTGGGCGGCAGCTTCTTGCAGGCCGGGCCAACGCCGGTCACCCGCGCGAATGTTGGCGCGTTTTCGCGTTTCCCACTGACCTTTGACGCTTTGGGAGTAGTTGAGGAAGAGGCGTCCGTTTTCAACAGTCCAGGCTGTGGGAATGGCCGGTTGCAGGTAGCCCTTGCTTACGGCCCAGGCACATAGGCCGTCATAGGCGGGCGCGTATTTCTCAGGGTTTTCGACGAACAGGTCGCGGTGGTGTTCATTTGCGAATTGCCAGCGTTTGCCGGCCCAAATGTGGCTGATGGTTTCGACACCACGCTCGGCTTGCTCTGCTTCAAAATAGGCGACAGTGTCATACCCCTTGAGAGCGAGGGGAAGACCAGGTTGCGCATAGGCCAGTTGGTTGACGGCCATGAGAACGAAGCCCGCCAGGATGAAAAACACGCCAATGCTGATTGTTTTTGTCATGATCCAAATCTGGGCGCTGACGGTGCAGCTTTCAAATCACCCTGGCTAACGAGGGCGTGATGCCAGATGGGGGAAATGGTGGATAATTTGTACAGCTGGTTGTTGGCCGCGATGTTTGTCAGTGCCGTTGGGGTTGCGGCACAAGGGCTCGTTTTCCCCAATCCTCTGGGGCGCCACTACACACCAGGTTGGTGGGCGATTAAAGCGCGGACGGGCTGGCTTGCCATGGAAATCCCGGCGGCGCTGGCCTGCTGTGGTTTCTACATTTGGTTTGCGCCGGTGTTTTCCTGGCCTGCAATTGTCTGCGTTCTCCTGTGGCAGGTGCATTATGTGCATCGAGGTTTCATCTTTCCGTTTCGCCTGAACAGTGGCGACAAGCCTTTTCCGCTGATCGCCGTGCCGCTTGCCATTGGCTTTAACACGATGAATGGCTTTGTGAATGGCTGGGCGTTGGGGCATGTAGCGCATCTTCAAACCGTTGAGTGGTTTGGCGATCCGCGTTTCTGGATCGGCGTCCTCGTGATGGTCGCTGGCTTTTACGTGAACCTGCGTGCAGATACGATGCTCATTCATCTCAGAGAGGATGGCAGTACGGGATACAAAATTCCCCGCGGGTTTTTGTTTGAGAAGGTGAGCGCGCCCAACTATCTGGGTGAGATGATGATCTGGACTGGCTTTGCGATCATGAGCTGGACGCTGGCGGGGCTTGCCTTTGCGCTCTTTACTGCGGGGTACATGATCCCGCGCGCGCTGACCCATCATCGCTGGTATCAGGAACAATTCCCCGACTATCCGACGGAGCGGAAAGCGGTATTGCCCTTTGTGCTGTGAGCTTCTAGAGGAGCAGCTCTGCGCCGACGCCTAAAAGGCCCACCATTGAAATCTGCCAGATGAAGGTTCGGACCCAGGGAAGGCCGACAGCGTAGGCGGGCAGGTAACCGACGCGGGCCCAGAAATAGACCTGTGCGCCCCAAGCGCTCCACCAGCCGCTTTCACCCAACACATGCACCATGAGCACGAGTGCGGCGAAGATGGGAAAGGTCTCATTGAAATTCTGCTGTGCGCGCACAAAGCGGCCGGCAAGACCTGTCGGTGGGCGGTCTTCATCGCGCGGCCCGACGGTGTAGGCATTCCCTTCCTGGCCTTTATAGGCAAAGCTCGACGCACTTAGATGTGCGATGCCAAGAGCGCAGGTCCAAAAGAGCATCCAGAGTTCAATTGTCATAAATCAGGCCCTCTGGTTGATGTGAGGCGGCGGACAGGCTCCGCCGCCTGCATATGTTTTAGAATGCCTGGATCAGGATCATGATGGTTCCGATCACACCGGCGAAATAGGCCAATGTACGCAGACCCAGCAGGGTGATGCCGCTGACATAGATGAGCGCGTGTGCGACACGGGCCCCGAGGAATATTTGTGCGCCCAGCACCGTCATCTCATTGCTGATGCCTGACAGGCTTATTGGCAGCAGGATGACTGCGAAGATCACCGTGTTCTCAAGGTGATTGAGATAGGCGCGCTTCGCGCGTGCGCCCCACCCGTCCAGAGTGGCTGCTTCGTCGCGATTGCTAAACCCCCAGGGCATGCCCATTGCCATGATCCCCGCGTTGGCGGACATCACAATAAGCACGAGCAGCAGCACGCCGCTCCACATCAGCATGGATAGTTCTACGGACATTAGGTTCCCTCCCTTTAATGTCTCTGACGGCGGGAATCATGCACCGCAGCGACCGGTTTGGCGAGGGAAGGGGCAAATGGCCCGGGGACTAACGGAAAATTGGCTTGGCGCCCCGAATCAAGGCGTTGAAACTTTGACCGTCCGCCGTGAAAAGGGCACACTCCGCTCATCCGAGGGGTGTCCGTTCTTGAGCGTTTGAGGCGGACTGAGATGGCCAGGTGGCTAGACCCTTAGAACCTGATCCGGGTCATGCCGGCGAAGGGACGGAGTAGCCAGGTGTCCGAGCTGCGGGTCTTTCGCTTGACTGACCTCTTTAGTCTTAGAGAGGCACACACCATGAATATGCACGCCAAACCCAGTGTCACCACAGGTCCCTTGCCTGCGTCGACGAAAGTTTTCACAACGCCGGAAGCTGCTTCAGATGTGAAAGTAGCGCATCGGGAGATCGAGCTTCATCCGTCCGCGATGGAGCCGCCTGTGCGGGTCTATGATACATCGGGCCCCTATTCAGACCCCACAGCGACCATTGACCTTGAAAAAGGTTTGCCGCGGCCCCGCACGGCCTGGGTGGAAGAACGCGGACACGTCGTTTCCTATGAAGGGCGCGATGTGCGACCAGAAGATAATGGCAATGTCGGCGAGAAACATCTCGCACGGGCCTTTCCTGTCACGAACAATCCCTATAAGGGCGATGGCACGGGTCCTGTGACCCAGCTTGAGTTTGCCCGCGCCGGCATCATCACCAAAGAGATGATCTATATCGCGGAGCGTGAAAATCTCGGTCGCAAGCGCGCTGTCGACAATGCAGGCCACAAAATTGCTGAAGGTGAGAGCTTTGGCGCGGATGTGCCGGAATTTGTGACGCCGGAATTTGTGCGCCAACAGGTGGCGGATGGTCTGGCGATTATTCCCGCCAACATTAATCACCCGGAGCTGGAGCCGATGATTATCGGCCGCAACTTCCTGGTGAAGATCAATGCGAACATTGGGAACTCAGCTGTCTCCTCGTCGGTCGCAGAAGAAGTCGACAAGATGGTCTGGGCGACACGCTGGGGCGCGGACAATGTGATGGATCTCTCCACAGGTCGAAACATTCACAACACAAGGGAATGGATCATTCGCAACTCGCCGGTGCCGATTGGCACGGTGCCGATCTATCAGGCGCTTGAGAAGGTGGACGGCGTTGCCGAGGATCTCACCTGGGAAGTCTACCGGGACACGCTGATTGAACAGGCAGAGCAGGGCGTGGACTATTTCACGATCCATGCCGGTGTGCGACTGGCCTATGTGCCCATGTCGGCCAAACGGGTGACGGGTATTGTTTCCCGTGGTGGCTCCATAATGGCGAAGTGGTGTTTGAGCCATCACAAGGAGAGCTTCCTCTACGAACATTTCGAAGAGATTTGCGACATCATGCGTGCTTATGACGTCTCGTTCTCGCTCGGCGATGGCTTGCGTCCGGGCTCGATCGCGGATGCGAATGACGAAGCGCAGTTCGCGGAACTGGAAACGCTCGGTGAGCTCACCAAGATTGCCTGGGACAAAGGCTGTCAGGTGATGGTCGAAGGGCCGGGCCATGTGCCCATGCACAAGATCAAAGTGAATATGGACAAGCAGCTGAAAGAATGCGGTGGTGCGCCTTTCTATACGCTTGGGCCGCTCACAACAGATATTGCGCCGGGCTATGACCACATCACGTCCGGCATTGGGGCGGCGATGATTGGCTGGTTTGGGTGTGCCATGCTTTGCTATGTGACGCCGAAAGAGCATCTCGGTCTGCCAGACCGCAATGATGTGAAAGAGGGTGTGATCACCTACAAGATTGC
>JAJFGY010000044.1 GCA_021775935.1 Alphaproteobacteria bacterium | reverse complement strand
AATGACAGAGATGTCGGGATTGATCCGAGCGATGGCATCTGCGGCGCTGTCAACTTTGGCGCGGCCCACCGCTTCTGTGCTGTGCACTACCTGTCTCTGCAGATTTGAGAGCGAAACAATGTCATCATCAACAATGCCGATGGTGCCGACACCTGCTGCAGCGAGGTAGAGCAGCAGGGGAGAGCCGAGGCCACCCGCGCCCACGACGAGCACCTTTGACTTCATGAGTTTCTGTTGGCCCGGACCGCCAATTTCCTTGAGCACAATGTGCCGAGCGTAACGCTCCAACTGATCGTCATTGAGGGCCATAAGTCTCTCCGGTGAACGGGCTCATCCCTATCCGCCACGATCAGCGGCAAATGTCAATCGCCGGGCCGTCGCTTAGGGCGCGGGAGCCAGAACCACCGCCTGTGTTGATCTGCCAATGCGCCCATAGACGTCATGAATTTCAGACTCGGTCATGCCGCGTCCATCAGGAAACCAGTCGGATCTTGTTTTGATCCCGATCCAGGGTCCGCCGATACCAGGTCCTTGGGGCAGCCGAGACAGATGCATGGAAAGGTCTGCGTTCGGCCAGCCACCAGCATTTGGACGACCGCCGGTCGCAACGACTGTGAAGAGTGTTGAGAAATCCGCAAAACTGATCGTGGACGCAAAGGGTGTGGCTTCTTCAAACAAAGGCCGTGTTGCCCGTATCCAGATGGTGCCGTCCGCGTCTTCGCGAATGTCGACAGCGTTCAAAAAGGATTCAGCCATGGGCTGCCGCGGAAACTCCCAGGCAGGTAAATCAGTTGGATCAAGCAGGGGCGTGCCCGGCATATTGCCCAGGATGGCGTCGCAGATGCCGGTGATTTCAGAACCCGCTGGCACACCGCGCAAGAAGCACATAGATGCTTTGGCTTGCAATTTGTCGTTTGCCCAGAGCTCATTTTCATAAACCGCGACGCGACCGCCTTCACGCACTGCAACGGGTCGTGTTTCCACAAGAGTGGCGGGCGCTGGACGCAAGAGATAGACCGCCGCCGAAATCGCAGGACCATGGCCTGCTTGACCGGCGATTTGTTCCAGCTCGCCCGTCAAAAGACCCGACACGGCGCCGCCGTGCATGCCGCCAAACGGTCCCATGCTCTCAGGCGCTGGGTGCCATTTTCCCTCTAGAGGGGTGAAGATGGTGCCCGTGGTGGGAGCATTCATGAGCTTTTCCTTTTTACGCAAGCAGTCCGCTACATAGGTCGAAACAGGGCGCAGTGCCAGTCCAGGGGACCAAAGAACACTAGAGCCAAAATAGGAAATGGGCGGCTCCATTGAACCACCCACCTCTGCAGACTGGTTTTACACAGAGCCCTCCAGATGAAGTGTCAAATCGGCCTCTCGGGTTCACCGTTTGGCACCACCACAAATAGAGAAACCGAGCCGTGCTCAGCCCTCCATCAGCATTTCTTCCAGCTGGTTGAGCCGGTCTTTCCCAAAAAAGCCTTCATCACCCACAAAGAAAAACGGAATGCCAAAGACCCCTCGGTCCACCGCAGCTTGGGTGTTTTCAATGAGCTTTTGTTTTACGTCTTGTTCCTGGGTGCGCGCGAGTAACCGTTCCGCATCCAGGCCCCCTGCCGCCCAGACTTTCGCAACCACTTCCGGGTCGTCCATCTTCAGGCCATCTTCCCACATGGCTTTGGCGACAACGTCAATGTAGGGCATTTTCTGACCGTCCATCTCAGCAGCGATCAGCCCGCGCTGGATGAGCATTGTCATAATGGGGAAGTGCGGATTGAAGGCGAACTTGTCGAGCTTGTGTTTTTTCACAAAGCGCGTCATCTCCATCTGCTCATATTCAAGCTTTCCCTTCACGCCGCCAAACGCGATCATGGGCGGTTGATTGTTGGTAAGCTTGTGAATGCCACCTAAGAGCGCTGGAATGTAATTGAACGTGGCGCCAGTACGCGCCTCGATCTCAGGCACAAGCTTGTGACTCAGGTAGCCGTTCGGGCTCGCAAAGTCGAAAATGAAGTCGACAGTCTTTCCCATCCTATTTCCCCTCAAGTATTTTTTCTGCTGGTCAAAAAGTTTCCATCCACGGGCGAAGATCCAGCTCGTGTGTCCAGGCGTCCTTCGGCTGACAATGTAGCATCCAATAGGCGTCTGCTATGTGGTCCGGGTTCAAGATCCCGCCTTGGTCTTTCAAGGCGTAGCGCTCCGGAAAATTCTCGGCGATCCATTCCGTGTCGATAGCACCATCAATGATTGGGTGGGCCACGTGAATGCCTTTGGGGCCAAGCTCACGGGCAAGGCTCTGCGCCAGGGCGCGTAATGCGTGTTTGGCGCCAGCGAAAGCCGAAAAACCGGCGCCGCCTCTCACGCTGGCGGTTGCTCCGGTAAAGAGCATGGTGCCTCGCTCTCGCGGCAGCATTTTCTTGGCGACTTCGCGCCCCATCAGGAAGCCCGCAAAACTCGCCATTTCCCAGACTTTGAAATAAACCCGGCTCGTCATCTCGGTGATGGGAAAGTTGACGTTGGCGCCAATGTTGAAAACAGCAACTTCGATGGGCGCAACGTCGGTCTCAATCTGGTCGATAAGGGCAATCATCTCGTCTTCTTTGCGCGCATCAACGCCAAAGGCATGGGCCTTGCCGCCCGCCGCGTGAATTTCTTCCACAAGGGGGGCCAGCTTGTCGGCATTGCGCCGCACCACACAGGCCTCATACCCTTCGCGAGCAAAGCGTTTAGCGATGGCACCGCCTGTGGCGTCACCCGCACCGATCACCAAGACTGCTTGTCGTTCTGCCATTTTCCGCTCCCTGGACCGCATAAGTTGTTAAGTTCCTTTTTAGAACTTATCTGTCAAAGTGGGTTCCAATTCAGAACTTGTCAAGCTACTTTCCAAAAGCGCTTCCAGGAAAAGTGCCAAATCAGACTTGGCGGTTTTCCGTCCAGGAGGGCGCAATGGAAAAAGGACAGAGCTGATGCGCTGGCGAGACCTCAAAGATGAATCCTGCTCAATGGCCCGGACGCTTTCCGTGATCGGCGACCGGTGGACGCTGATGATCCTGCGCGACTGTTTTGTAGGGTTGCGCCGGTTTGAACAATTTGAGGCGAGCCTCGGCATCACCCGGCATGTGTTGGCAGATCGATTGAAGAAGCTGGTTGATGAAGGGGTTCTGAAAAAGGCGCCATACAGAGAGGGCCCCGTGCGGGAAGAATATCGGCTGACAGAACGCGGCTTTGATCTCTATCCCGTGATGTTGTCGATCGTGCAATGGGGTGACCAACATATGGCAGATGAGCGTGGTGCCCCCGTCGTTCGCCGCCACGCCAATTGCGGACATATCGTGCACGGCAAAATGATCTGCGCCGACTGTGGCGAAGATCTTGACCCTCGAGACATGTCAGTGGAGATCGGCCCTGGTTTTGCCCCGGCAAAAGAAAACCAGGCGCGCTAGAAAGCGGCCTGGTTTTCCGATGAGTAACGTCGAGGGATTAGAGCCCGTCAAAAAGTGCGGTTGAGAGATAGCGTTCTGCAAAGGAAGGGATGATCACGACAATCGTCTTGCCTTCCATATCTACCCGTCCACCAATCTCAAGTGCTGCGGCAATGGCGGCACCAGAAGAAATCCCGCACGGTATGCCTTCTTCTTTCGCGACGCGACGGGCCATTTCAAAGGCGGTCTCATTGCCAATGGTGATGACATCGTCGATCAGCCGGCTGTCTAGATTGCCAGGCACGAAGCCTGCGCCAATCCCCTGGATTTTGTGGGCGCCCGGCGTGCCGCCAGACAGGACAGGACTGTCTTCGGGTTCAACCGCAACCATTTTGAAAGACGGCTTCTTCTCTTTGAGTGTTGCACCCACGCCAGTAAACGTGCCGCCCGTACCAACACCAGAGATGACAACATCCACAGCGCCATCTGTGTCATTCCAGATCTCTTCGGCGGTGGTCGCCCGATGAACCGCTGGGTTTGCTGGATTGTCGAACTGTTGTGGCATGACGGAGTTGGGGTATTCGCCGAGCAATTCTTCTGCGCGCGCCAGCGCCCCCTTCATGCCTTTGTCAGCAGGCGTGAGTTCAAGCTCCGCACCCAACAGGGCAAGCATTTTACGCCGCTCAATCGACATGCTTTCAGGCATACAAAGAATGAGGCGGTAGCTTTTTGCCGCGCACACAAAGGCAAGTGCGATGCCTGTGTTTCCTGACGTTGGTTCCACAATCACGGTCTCTGGTGTGATCAGGCCCCGATTTTCCAGGTCTTCGATCATGGCAACGCCAATGCGGTCTTTCACACTGGAGAGGGGATTGAAAAATTCCAGCTTCAATAGAATGTCGGCTTTGACGTTTTTTTCTTTTGCGAGCTTGTTCAATCGAACCAGCGGGGTATTGCCGATCGTCTCTGTAATATTGTCATAGATGCGGCCGCGTCCTGGCTTATTGTCTGCCTGGCTCATTTTTTCGCTCCCTGTTATAAAGAAGACCGATGGTCCTCAGTGAGGTGTCAGTGCCTTCGGGCGAAGTGCCAAACCTGATTTTGGTTCGCTGCCCTGAAGGTGCGTACGTAAAAGTCAAATCGTAAAGTCTGCGTCTACTTTGCTTTCGCCATCAGCACCTGTTTCAGCAGCACTTCGGCAAAGGTCTTCGATGGTGACAGCATCCAGCTTCTCCATCATCTCGGCTTGAATTTTATCCCATACCGGCCCGATAACTTTTTCTCCGAGTATCGATGGGGCTTCTCTCGGCTCATCAGCAAGTTCCATGGCGCCGACGATGCGGACAATATCGCCGACCGAAATCCGGCGACGTTCCCGTGCAAGGCGGTAGCCGCCCTTGGGGCCACGCACGCCTTTGAGAATATTGGCGTGAACCAGTTGTTGCATCACCTGTTCCAGGTAGCGCTGCGGAATGCCTTGCCGCCGCGTGATGTCTTTGGACTGAACCGGGTCAGGCCGCGCATTCACAGCCACATCCAGCACAGCTTCCAAGGCGAGAAGCGTCTTCTTTGATAGTCGCACCATGTGGATGTCCTCCCTGTTCTGGTGTTCAGCTGCCGCCAGTGCCGGTCGAACCGAAACCGCCTGCACCCCGATCTGTATCGGGCAGGCTGTCATGCTCTTCAAAAATGCCGCGTGTCACAGGTGCAATAACCATCTGCGCAATCCGCATGCCGCGTGTGATCACGAGCGGGTCTTGCCCGTGATTGATCAAAATGACTTTAACTTCGCCGCGGTAATCGCAATCGATGGTGCCCGGTGAGTTGAGCGCCGTCACACCATTCTTGGCCGCAAGACCAGAGCGGGGACGGATTTGGGCTTCATAGCCGTGGGGCAACGCCATTGAGAGACCGGTCGGCACCATATCGCGGGCGCCCGGCGCGAGAATGAGTTCTTCTCCTGGAGGAATGGCAGCTTGCAGATCAAGGCCCGCTGCGCCATCCGTCTCATATTGCGGCAGCGGCAAATCGCTTCCGTGGGGCAGGCGTTTAACCGGGACGGCAACTTCCGAAAAACTCATCTTCTATCTGTGTCCTTAAAAATGGTCGGCCACACGTTGAGCCAACCGTTGGGCAACGTCTGTTTTCGACATAGACGGCCAATCTTCGTGTGTGTCTGCGGTAATGAGATGAACGGCGTTCATATCACCACCCATAATGCCAGTGCCGGGTGAAACATCATTGGCGACAATCCAGTCGCACCCTTTGCGTCCGCGTTTGGCTTGCGCATAGTCGACAACATTTTCTGTTTCCGCAGCAAAGCCAATGACGAGCGCCGGGCGCTGACTGGCATGCTGAGAGATCGTTTTCAAAATGTCAGGATTTTCAACCAGCGCGAGTGCAGGCGGTGCATCACCATTCTTTTTCATTTTCTGATTGGCGCTTTGATCGACCCGCCAGTCCGCAACCGCTGCCGTACAAACCGCGATGTCTGTGGGAAGGGCAGCTTCACAAGCTGCCAGCATTTCCCGAGCTGTCTCCACATGTTTCACGTGAACCCCAACCGGGTCAGCCTGCTGGGTCGGGCCAGCGACCAGAGTTGTGCTGGCGCCAAGCTGCGCAAGAGCTGCCGCGATGGCATGGCCCTGTTTGCCCGATGACCGGTTTGCGATATAGCGCACGGGATCAATCGGTTCGTGTGTTGGGCCAGATGTAACCAGAGCTGAGCGACCGGAAAGGGGTCGGTCCGCTGGATTGGCAAGCTGCGCCTCAATGGCACCGACAATCTCCATCGGTTCGGCCATGCGCCCGGGACCAAATTCTCCACAGGCCATATCCCCGTCATTGGGACCAACAAAATGAATGCCATCGCTCTTGAGTGTTGCGATGCTCCGTTGTGTGGCTGGGTGCTCCCACATGCGCACATTCATGGCGGGCGCGACGAGAACGGGTTTGTCGGTCGCAAGAAGGGCAGTGGTGGCAAGGTCGCTCGCAAGTCCGCTGGCCATCTTGGCCATCAAGTCTGCTGTCGCCGGGACGACGACAAGCAGGTCTGCGTCCCGCGATAGTTGAATATGCCCCATCTCAGATTCTTGTGTGAGATCGAAAAGAGACTGGTAGACCACGTCTTCGGTGAGGCTGGAGACCGATAGGGGCGTTACAAACTCACCTGCCGCCTGGGTCATGATTGCCCGTACGCTGGCACCACGTTCACGCAACCGACGGATCAGTTCGAGGCTCTTGTAGGCCGCAATGCCCCCGCCAATGATCAGCAATAGACGGCGCCCCGTGAGGCTCTTTGTCGGGCTCTGAATGGGTGAAGACATGCGAATAACTCCAAGAATGCACACCGCGCGCCGGACATCGGCACAGCCAATGCAATCTGTTACTGGGGAATATAGGGTTTCACGGCGACCTTGTGTAGATCAATTTCCCGTTAGCTGGGCTGGGCAACCTGTTTTCATCAAGTCACGGTAAAAGCGATCAGTTTTTGGCGTGAAATGGGGGCTGGGTGGCTGCAATAAGGGTGGAGGGCATCAAAAAACAGGTCTGGGTCGATGGCAGCTTCTGGTGCTCTGACACCTGTGCCGGTGATCTTGCCGTCGGCAAAGAGCTTGAAAGCCACGGCGAGAGGCACACTCGTACTGCCAGCCATGCCGCCGCTGGGCATTGCTGTGATTGCAGAAGCCGCCACGGACGGGCGTCCGTCGTGGCTTCCCTCAGCGATGGCAAACAGGGGTGGGAAACTCGGGCCTGAAAGTTTTGACGCAATCCAGCCCATCGCATTTTGCAAGAGGGAGCTGTTGGCTCCGGAGGCGGATCGTCCAATTTCTGATGCTGCTGCGTCGATGGTGATTTTGCCGTCATCAATTCTGCGACTGATGTCCTGCAGGCCGAGTGCATCAAACCTGTTCAGCACCATGGCGTTAGATGCCTTGGCGACATGGGGAAAGGTAAGCGGCAAGGTGATGGGTTCAGGGTGCCCAACCGTCCAGAGCGTGCGTCTCCCAACGCCTGGATAGGTGACCTTGAGGGGTTGCAAAGGCTTTACGAGCGCAAGGCGGTGATCGACCCAGCTTTGTACGGTCCCGGTGCATTGTTCCATCCAATGCACAAGCGCGGCAGATCCACCCTCGGCAGCCAAATCCTCATCGCTGTCGCCGTGCGGGTCATCGAGGCTCCACCCGGTGATGAGATGGTCGATCTGATCGAGGGCTGTGCAGGTTTTGGCGGCCAGCAGATTTGAAACACCGGGGCTGGCGCCCATGCCCACAATTGCGAGCACGTTGTTTGCACGGGCCTTTTCGTCAAGCGCCAGCATTTCCAGCGTCGGCTCAGGATCATCACAAATGTCGAAATAGGGGGTGCTTGTCTCAAGTGCGGCAGAGAGGATAGGCACCCCAAAACGAAAAAACGGCCCGACACAATTGAGAACGGCATCCACATCGTTTAGAGCGTCGCGCAAGGCATCTCCATCAGTGACATCGAGCTTCAATGCGCGGGTGTTTGGCCCACATTTGAGAGCATGGAGCTGCGCTGAATCACCATCAATATCAGCAAGTGTAAGTAAGGAGACCTCGTCAAACCGCGCGACAGTTTCCGCTGCTTTCGCGCCCATGCCGCCCGCACCCAGAACGAGAACCTTCATTTCGTCTCCCAAACGAGTGGCAAAGTGATCAACGTGACTTGGGCAAAAGATGTGGGGTGATGGGCCCCAGACGACAAGTGCAGCGAAAACCTAGAATATTTGAGTGACAGCAAGCGCAACCAGCGCGAGCGCACCTACCCACAAAGCACCGCGCGCCCAGCGCGCCTCAGACTTTTGAGCTTTACCGATGGCATCTGCGGTACTTGGGTGCAGCCGTATGCCACCGCCATCCATGTTTTCGCTCACCAGACGGGACGTCTTGTCTACCCGGTCAATAAAGTCGGGCAGGTGGGTGACAACCCGGCCAAGGGCGGCGGCACTGTCTGTGGCATCCTGGATCATGCCTTCAGGGCCCAGGCGCTCAGCCATCCATGTGGCCAGGATCGGCTCTGCGCTGTCCCAGATATTATGTTCGGGGTCAAAATGGCGCGCGACACCTTCCACAACCACCATGGTCTTTTGCAGCAGGATCAGTTCTGGGCGTGTCTCCATGTCGAACTGGTCGGTCACCAGGAAAAGTTGAGCGAGGAGGCGTCCCATTGACACATCCTGCGCGCTCTTCCCGAAAATGGGTTCGCCGATTGAGCGAAGTGCCTGCGCAAATGTGTCGACATTCTTATCGTCAGGAACGTAACCGGCTTCGAAATGAATTTCCGCCACGCGCCGATAATCCCGGCGCACGAAGCCAAAAAGGATTTCTGCAAGGAAGCGCCGGGAGCGCTGATCAAGCCGTCCCATAATGCCAAAATCAACAGCCACCAATGTGCCGTCAGGATCAACAAACAGATTTCCCTGATGCATGTCGGCGTGAAAGAAGCCGTCCCGAAGGGCGTGGGTCAGAAATGTCTGGATCACGCGTGTGCCAAGCGCAGCCATATTGTGACCGGCCGCTGCAACAGCTTCCACATCGCTTGCTGGTGTTGCGTCGATCCACTCCATTGTCATGACCCGGCGCGCGGTCCGCTCCCAGTCAATTTCAGGCACGCGGAAATGTTTGTCACCGGCGATGTTCTGCGCCATTTCAGACATAGCGGCGGCTTCCAGCCGCAAATCCATCTCAAGGGCAACGCTGTCAGCGAGTGTCTGAACAATCTGTACCGGGCGGAGCCGGCGTGCAGCGGGGTTCACTTTTTCAACGAGCCGTGCGGCCCAGAAGAAACTGTCGAGATCGGCGGCGAAACGCTTCTCCACATCCGGTCTCAAAACTTTGACAGCGACAGTGCGATAGGCGAGCCCATTTGGCCCTTCACCTTCAGAGCGTTCCGGGTCAGCAATGGTTGCTTTGTGAACCTGGGCGATGGAGGCTGCAGCGACCGGATCACCGAGATCAATAAAGAGCTCACCAGCCTTCTGACCCAAATCTGCCTCAATAGTGGCAATCGCGATGGATTGCTCAAACGGAGGAAGCTTGTCGCGAAGAAGTGCCAGATCGCCGGCAAGATCAGCACCGATAATGTCCGCGCGGGTTGCAAGAAACTGACCGAGCTTAATGTAAGACGGCCCAAGCACCTGCAACGCAGTCGAGAGGCGTTCTGCATCATTGTCACTTGCGTTGGGCTTTGGTTCCCAGGGCAGGCGAATGGCAGCAAGCGACCTGCCGACTTTCACAAAACCCGGAACATCATCTTCAAACTCCGGCGGAAATAGGGCGTCATAGCGGGCCATCACGCGGCCAGCGCGGACAAGGCGGATCATGTTTCGAAGGGCACCCATGACTTAGATCCGCCAGCCCCAATGCAGCGCGACAATGCCGCCGGACAGACTCTGGTACTGAACGTTCTCAAAACCAGCAGCCTCAATCATAGACTTGAAGGCGTCTGCTTTCGGGAAGAGCCGCGTGCTTTCAATGAGATACTGATAGGGCGCTGCATCACCCGTCACAGCTTTCCCTATGGGCGGCACCGCATTGAATGAGAGAAAGTCGTAAATCTTCTGCAATTCTGGCGTGACCATGTGAGACATTTCCAGAACAACAAACCGCCCGCCTGGTTTCAACACGCGGTAAGCGTCTTTCAGAGCGTTTTGCATACGCGTCACGTTGCGAATGCCAAGAGCAATGGAATAGGCGTCAAAATGCCGGTCTGGAAAGGGAAGCGTTTCTGCGTCCCCGCAGATGAATTCCGTGCGATCATGGTAGCCTTGGTCTTTGGCGCGGGTGCGGCCTACCTCGAGCATGTGATCATTAATGTCACAGACGGTGACCTTGGCGTTGTCACCCGCGCGGTCGAGCGCGCGAAACGCGATGTCACCTGTGCCACCGGCCACATCAATAAGGTGCCAGGGACGGTCATTGCGCGGCGGTGCAAGTCTGTCGACCATTGCCTGTTTCCAGGCCCGGTGCAGACCCACTGTCATCAGGTCATTCATCAGGTCATAGCGTCCCGCAACCTTCTCGAAGACCGAATAGACAAGCCGCGTCTTCTCTTCAGCGGAAACATCCGTGAAGCCGAATTGAGTGGACCTGGTGTCCTCGGCGATATTGTCAGTGTCAGCGGGCGTCATATTTCTCTAGCCTTGAGCCTTTACAGCAGGGAAAGATCCCGGCGCGGGACCATAGCCGAAGCGGCAGAAGCGCGCTACTTTGCGCCCTTCTTTCTTAATGTGCCCTTTCGACGCGTCCTCCTGACGCAGACAGCCTGAAGACTCAAGACCCATGCCTGAATTGCCAGAAGTAGAAACAGTGCGCCGAGGGCTGGAACCCACCATGGACGGCCAGGTGGTGGCGCGGCTTGAGGTACGCCGACCCAATTTGCGGTTTCCCTTCCCAAAAGGCTTCGCCAGAAAAGTATCAGGTCAGTGCGTCACCAGCCTCAGCCGCCGGGCGAAATATCTGCTCATTCACCTGGAAAGTGGAGATGTCCTCCTGTCTCATTTGGGCATGTCAGGGCGGTTTACCATCTGTCCACCAAAAGGCGCTGAGAATGTGCCGGGCGTTTTTACCCATCAGGGAAGCAAGGCAGCACCCGATGGCACGGGCAAGCATGATCACGTGATCTTTCACATGGAAGATGGCGCGCGCATTGTCTATTCCGACCATCGCCGGTTCGGCTATATGGACTTGATTGCCGAAGATGTGCTTGCCGCCTCAAAACATCTGGCGAATTTGGGGCCGGAGCCCAATGGCAACGCGTTTTCCGCGACAACCCTTGGCGATGCGTTGCGTGGTAAGAAGTCGCCGATCAAGTCTGCCCTCCTGGATCAACGGGTCGTGGCGGGCCTCGGCAATATATATGTATGCGAGGCTCTGTTTCGCGCGAGGATCTCTCCAAAACGATTGGCTGCCACAATCGCAGGCAAAGGTCCAAAGCCAGCTGCTCGGGCAGAGAGGCTCGCCCCCATCATCCGCGATGTGATCAACGAGGCGATAGAGGCCGGCGGGTCGACCTTACGGGACTTTGCACAAGCCGATGGCGAGCTTGGATATTTTCAACACCGCTTTCAGATTTATGGTCGCGAAGGAGAGGCTTGTCTCACAAAGGGCTGCACAGCTAGGGTGGCGCGCATTGTTCAAAGCGGCCGGTCGAGTTTCTATTGCCCGTCCTGCCAGCGCTAACAGAAGATAAGGGTGGCCCCATGGCTTATGAGACGATCAAGACAGAGACACGCGGCAAGGTCGGGCTCATTACCCTGGATAGGCCAGACGCGCTTAATGCGCTGAACAATCTTTTGGTCGACGAACTTGTTGAGGCCGTCGCCGCCTATGATGCCGATGAGGCTATTGGTTGTGTCGTCATCACGGGATCGGAGAAGGCTTTTGCCGCCGGGGCTGACATCAAAGAGATGCAGCCAAAGTCCTACATGGATGTTTACAAGGAAGACCTGTTTGCTAAAGCCGGGCAGATAGCAGACTGCCGTACGCCGACCATTGCTGCTGTCTCGGGCTATGCGCTTGGCGGTGGCTGTGAGCTTGCCATGATGTGTGACTTCATTCTTGCCGGGGACAATGCCCGCTTTGGCCAGCCTGAAATCAACTTAGGCGTTATTCCGGGCATTGGCGGCACGCAGCGGCTTACGCGTTTTGTGGGCAAATCGAAGGCCATGGAAATGTGTCTGACGGGCCGGATGATGGATGCCGAAGAGGCGGAGCGCGCTGGGCTTGTGAGCCGGGTAGTGCCCAAAGAGTCTCTTTTGGAAGAGGCGCTGAAGGCCGCCGACACCATTGCGTCCAAATCGTTGCCCGTGGCAATGATGGCGAAAGAGGCGGTGAACCGCGCCTATGAAGTGACTTTGACTGAGGGAATACAGTTCGAGCGGCGTGTTTTCCACTCCCTCTTTGCCACAGAAGACCAGTCTGAAGGCATGGCGGCCTTCGTCGATAAGCGCACCCCACAGTTCAAAAACCGGTAGCACGCTTCAAAGGCGCTAAAACCCTTGGATTTTTAGCCCATAATGGCCTGTTGACGGGCCCCGGGCGCCCTTGTATAACGCCCGCTCTCTCACGACCCGGTAGCTTTCTAGGTGCCGGGCCTGTGCGACATAAAATCACCGCCCGAACCCAGCTCTGGTCTGAAAAGACGGGGCGATTGCGAGAAACGGACACGACCGATGGCCAATACCAAATCGGCAAAAAAAGCGATCCGCCAGATTGAGCGCCGCACCGCTGTAAACAAGAACCGCCGCACGCGCATGCGCTCGCAGGTTCGCAAAGTTGAAGAAGCGATTGAAGCTGGCGATCAGTCCGCTGCAAGCGAAGCCTTCAAGGCTGCACAGCCTGAAATCATGCGCTGCGCGCAGACGGGCATTCAGCACAAGAACACCGCGTCGCGGAAAGTCTCCCGACTGGCCAAGCGCGTCAAAGCCCTCAGTGCTTGAGGCGAATAGCTCCAAGTATCTGTTAAATAAAGGCTAGAGCGTTTTGCTCGACCCGAAACGACCTCGACACCGTAATAGGTTTCGGGGTTTTGTTTTGCGCATTCCAAGCACGTGCATTCCCAGCAAGTGCCGTCAACGCGACACTTGTGTGCACGACCAATCTTTTATCTACATTTTGTGATCGTCATAAAATGGCCTGTGCAGGCCGAAATATGAGGGCGCCGTTTTTACATTTGCAACGCGATTGCGTGTGCGTTTTGCAACAGATCGACATGGAAACGTCACACACAGCGTTTCGTGCAAACTTTTTTTGATGGATTCGTCCACAGCCTACTTGCCTCATCCGCCGTCTCCCAGTATGGTTATCAGCCTCGGAAGACGGCGATGATTACTTGGTTTGTAAGTAGTTATTACCAGTGTTTAAGTATTCATTTTCCATAAACCGAGACGTCCAAAGTATTTGCTTTAGAGGCGACAGTCCGACCCAAGGTCGGGTCCAGTCGAGCGACACCGTTGTATGAGAACGGTGACAGGTTTTGTCGGCTGGACTTCGTGGGGAGCCAGGGTTTTGTGAGGAGCGACGTGAGGCATATGGGCGGCAATCAGACATCAACACAACCAACATTGATTGAAGGGGATCGCCCTTCAGACTATGCAGGCGATGTTGCCGTTGAAGAAGCCTGGCGTGTGCTCCAAGAAGACAGCAATGCAATCTTGATAGACGTGCGCACAAATGCGGAATGGTCGTTTGTGGGTGTGCCTGACATTTCTGCGTCGGGAAAGCAGCTGCACTGCATTGAGTGGCAAAGTTTTCCAACCATGAACGTCAATGACGATTTTGCGGCATCGACCGCAGAAGCGATCAAAGGTGCGGGTGGATCAGAAAGCACAAATCTGTTTTTTCTCTGTCGCTCAGGCGTTCGGTCGCGAGCTGCGGCGATTGCACTCACGCAAGCAGGTTTCAGCGCCGCACATAATGTTGCCGGTGGGTTTGAAGGCGACCTGAACGCCGAACGTCATCGCGGGCGGTCCAATGGTTGGAAGGCCGCAGGATTACCTTGGCGGCAAAATTAAAAAAATTTGTAGAAAAAGAATTTGAAGACGAGAGCAAACTCGTAACACGATAAGGGGTAGGGCAAGACGGAACATCGCGAAAT
>JAJFGY010000043.1 GCA_021775935.1 Alphaproteobacteria bacterium | reverse complement strand
ACGACACACCCAGCCTGGACAGGCGGCACAGGCGCCCTGCTCGACCGTGGCGGCCGCGTCAGCCGATTCAAGAAAAAGTACGACGGCCTGGGCGTCTAAGACGCTTAAAGCTATTGGCCTGGGCCCACGCCCGGCATCAATACCAAAAAAGCCCCGGCTTGCCGGGGCTTTTTGCTTTTCAGCTGACCGTGAAGCGAGCGCCTAGTGCCGGGTTGGCTTTGAGCCTAGTGCGTCCCGAAAGAAGGCTTCTGCTCGGTCCTGCTGCTCTGACAGGCTTGAAGGCTCTACTTCTTCGCCAGAACGCATTTGAGCATCAAGACGATCAATACGACGGTAAATATTCTCTGAGCGCACAATCAGATCCTTTAGCGCGTCCGGGAGCATGTCGGCCCCGCCAATCCGTTTTGACCGCGCTATCTCACGTCCACCCAGCTCATATTTCTCAGCAAGAGCTTCGCTTTCGCTCATATCGCCTTCATTGACGGCCTTTTGGACCAAAAGCCAAGCCGCCACCTGCATCAGGCGGGTCGTAAGCCGCATACTCTCGGTCGCATAGGCAAGCGCTGTCGTCCGCGGCAGATCCTTTGCCTGATCGCGGCCAGGACCATCCAGATAGGTCGCCGCCTCTTCAACAAGGGACATGCCTTCTCGATAGGTTCGTTGAAACAGCGCAGACCCACCAAAAGGGGTTTGTCCCTGCCCGTTTTCACCACCACCGCTTGTCTTGTTGCCGAAACTCATTGGACCACTCACTGTTAATCATGTTGCCGACGGCCTTTGGTCGCAGAAGCCAGCACAATGCCGGCAACCGTATCAACCAAGGACGCGTTGTGCTTCAACTATCAACAAGCGTGCCAGCGGGAATTGTCTCAAAATGGAACAGACCGCAACAGCCGACGGGCGCACAGGAGACCTGCGGTAAGCAGGCACAACCAAAATCACAATATGTAGGGGGTAAAGGCGACCCACCTGGAAGATCTAGTTTTGTGGGTCACACAAAAAATGAGCCACAGTTGCCTGCGGCTCAAGTTCTAACAGGGAGGCGTCAAACAGAGTGGATAGGAGCCACTCAAATCCAGATGACTGGATTACGCATGTAAACAATACATAACGAGTGACTAACAAATAGTTAAAATTCGACCCTCACCGGGTGAGACCACTTGCAGGTCGCCTCTATACTTGACCAGAATTAAAAGAACTCATTTGTTACAAGGGCTTAACAATTCCCTTGGCAGAATCTTCATTTTCGAAAAACAGCCTCCGCATCACTCAGACTGCCCTGCTTTGAGGCAATCATATCCTCAGAACGGGCAATTTCCTGATTTAGCAAAGTGATTCGCTCCCGAAGCTCCTCTACGCCTAGGAGAGATATGTCCTCCATAGCCAGCACTTTCAGACTATCGGGCACACGTTTGGGTTGAAGATCGTCGGGATCCATAAGCGCCTCCCTCTCCCTGGTTTGTGATCCAACCGCTTGTTGCACCGGGCGGCCAATCATTGAATGGTGTGCCACTTTGCCATTTCAGCGCACCACCACCAAGACAGAGATCACACTTCATGTCCTCAAATCTTCCAGCCACCATGACTGCCATCAAAATCCCCGAACCTGGCGGACCTGAAGTCCTGACACCCACAGACATCCCCCTGCCCGAACCCGGTCAGGGCGAAATTCTGGTCCGGATTGGCGCTGCCGGCGTGAACAGGGGCGATCTTGTGCAGCGCATTGGGCTTTACCCGGCCCCCAAAGGGGTCACCGACACACCAGGTCTGGAGTTTGCGGGCGAAGTTGTCGCCCTGGGGCAAGGCGCAACGAAATGGTCGGTGGGCGACAATGTCTGCGCTCTTGTTGCCGGCGGCGGGTACGCGGAATACGCCGTCGTCCACGAAACCCACGCCCTGCCCATCCCAGATGGCTATTCCATGGTGGAAGCCGCTGCACTGCCAGAAACCATCATGACTGTCTGGACGAACGTTTTTGACCGGGGCCGTTTGCAGCCGGGCGAAACGCTTCTCATTCACGGTGGCACCAGCGGCATTGGCACGACCGCCATTCAAATGGCTGTGGCCTGGGGCGCAAAGGTTTTTGCGACGGCAGGATCAAACGAAAAGGCCCGCAAGTGTGAAGAGCTCGGTGCGCGGCGGGGAATTAACTACCGCGAAGAAGACTTCGTGATGGTGATGGATGAGGCCACCAGCGGCCAGGGCGCTGACGTGATCTTTGACATGGTGGGCGGCGATTATATTCAGCGCAACATCACCTGCGCGGCGCGCGGTGGCCGGATTGTCAACATCGCCTATCAGCAAGGCTCAGTGGCCGAAGTGAACTTCCTGCCACTAATGCTAAAGCAAGTCACGCTGACAGGGTCAACTCTGCGGGCCCGTCCTCTGGAAGAAAAAACCGTCCTCACAGAGACAGTCATGCGCGAAGTCTGGCCCTGGATCGCAGCAGGTCGCTTGAAACCCATCGTGGACAGCACTTTTCCCCTCCGCGACGCCAAAGCCGCTCATGAGCGCATGGAAAATGGCGGGCATATCGGAAAAATCATCCTGACCGTCTAATTGCAGATGTGAGGTCTTCCCAGAGAGCCCAGAAAGGCATATAAGACCCTCAATCCGTTCATTTTCAGTGGCATACGCCGAGCTCAGGCGCCAATCTCGGGGGAAGGCTCCCCAGATGGCCTTGGGGGCAAAGGAGAAGATATGTCTAAGCCGCTCATGCCAAAGGCAGCTGCCGTTTGGCTCGTAGATAACACCTCACTCACCTTCGATCAGGTCGCCGAATATTGTGGCCTGCACGCGCTGGAAGTGAAGGGCATTGCTGATGGCGATGTCGCCCAGGGTATTAAGGGCATGGACCCTGTCGCCTCCGGCGAACTCACCCGCGCGGAAATTGAACGCTGCCAGGAAAACCCGAACGAGCGGCTGCAATCTGCTGAGCGCAAACACGAAGTGCCAGCGCCCAAGCCCCAGAAGGGCCCGCGTTACACCCCTGTGTCACGCCGTCAGGATCGTCCAGACGCCATCGCCTGGTTGCTGCGGAACCATCCGGAACTGCCCGACGCGCAGGTAGGCCGTCTTGTGGGCACAACCAAACCAACCATCCAGTCAATCCGTGACCGGACCCATTGGAACTCGCCAAACATCAAGCCTGTTGATCCGGTGACCCTTGGCCTCTGCAGTCAGATGGACCTGGACGCCGCGGTACAAAAAGCTGCCGACAAACTGGAAAAAGCGCGCAAGAAGGCCGAAAAAGCCGCGCGCAAAGCTGGAACACTTCTGCCTGCAGAAGAAACCACCGGCGAAGCAACAGCCGACCCATTCGGTCTGGCCCGCCCTGCCGCCCATGAAGTGCCCGCCGATCAGCTGAACGTACCGTCCATTGACGATGCCGATCCATCTGAGCCGAAGCCGTTTGCTGTGAGCGACGTGTCAGATGCCTTTACAACCGCGCCGAAGCCGAAAGAAGAAGAAGCAACACCTGATGTGGATTCCGTCTTCGCAAAGCTGAAAGACCTAAAGGTTGAAGGCGATAGCGGCACCGACGAAAACAAAGAATAGCATTTGCTCTGACGAGCAATGATGATCAGGGGGCTGCCAGCAATTTTTGCGTGGTGGCCCCTTTTTGTTGGGAACCGCACCAAGTTCAACATCCGATTGCGCTTCGCCGTCAATGAAAGCTGTCACCCCGGATTTAATCCGGGGTCTATGAGATATCTCGGCGCCGTATCGATCCCGGATCATGTCCGGAATGACAACCTCTGTATTGAATGGGCCTTATCCTTCTATCAACGCCCTGACACCAACCCCGCGTCCGCCAACACGCCCGTGATCTCATCAAGGATCACCGGATCATCAATTGTGGCCGGCATCTTCCACTCTTCCCCGTCGGCAATTTTGCGCATCGTGCCACGCAGAATTTTTCCTGATCGGGTTTTGGGAAGACGCTGCACCACGAGCGCAGTCTTAAACGCCGCCACCGGCCCGATCTTGTCGCGCACCAATTGAACCGCTTCTCGGGCAATCTCAGAATCGGTACGATCCACACCCGAGTTGAGCACCAACAGACCCACAGGCACCTGGCCTTTCAGTTTATCGGCAATACCCATCACAGCACATTCAGCCACGTCCGGGTGACCGGCAAGAACCTCTTCCATGCCACCGGTCGAGAGGCGATGGCCCGCCACATTGATGATGTCGTCCGTCCGGCTCATGATGTAGAGATAGCCGTCCTCATCCATGTAGCCTGCATCCGCCGTTTTGTAGAAACCCGGATAGTCTTCCAGATAAGAGCTGCGAAAACCCTCTTCATTCTCCCAGAGTGTCGGCAGGCATCCAGGCGGCAGGGGAAGCTTCACGACAATCGCACCAGTCTCACCCGTCGCGACGGGCTTTGCAGCTTCATCGACCACCTGCACGTCATAGCCAGGCATCGCCACGGTGGGTGAGCCATGTTTGACCGGCAAAGCGCCAAGTCCAACCGGGTTTGCCGCAATCGACCAGCCAGTCTCTGTCTGCCACCAATGGTCAATGACCGGCACACCGAGCGCCTTCTCAGCCCACTCGATCGTGTCTGGATCTGCCCGTTCTCCTGCAAGAAACAGGGTTTCAAAACCGCTCAGATCATAGTTCGCAATGAGAGAGGCTTTCGGGTCTTCCTTCTTGATCGCCCGGAACGCCGTTGGTGCGGTGAAAAAGGCCCGCACTTTATGTTCAGCAATCACCCGCCAGAAGGTGCCTGCATCCGGTGTCCCCACCGGCTTGCCTTCAAACAGGATCGTGGTGCAGCCATGCAAGAGCGGACCGTAAACAATGTAGGAATGCCCCACGACCCAACCCACATCAGATGCCGCCCACCACACATCGCCCGGGTCCATCCCATAGACATTTTTCATGGACCATTTGAGCGCCACCATGTGGCCACCATTATCCCGCACGACACCTTTGGGTTGACCCGTCGTACCTGACGTATAGAGCACATAAAGAGGGTCAGTCGCCGCCACATCAACGCAGGCAGGCTTATTGCCATCTGCTGCGGCCTTGTCCATTTCCGCTTTCCAGTCGAGATCACGCCCTGGAACAAGCTCCGCTGGCTCCTGTTCCCGCTGGAGGATAATGCAATGGTCCGGCTTGTGATCAGCTAGCTCAATAGCGCCGTCCAACAGAGGCTTGTAAGCAATCACCCGCCCAGGTTCGATCCCGCAGGAGGCCGACACAATGAGCTTCGGCTTTGCATCATCAATCCGGGTTGCAAGTTCGTTGGCGGCAAAGCCCCCAAAGACGACGGAATGCACAGCGCCGATGCGTGCACATGCGAGCATCGCCACAGCGGCCTGCGGCACCATTGGCATATAGAGGATCACCCGGTCGCCAACACCCACACCATTGGCCTGAAGCACACCGGCAAAAGTCGCAACCTTGTCGAGCAGTTCGGCATAGGTGAAAGTTTTTTGGCTGCCCGTGATCGGGGAGTCGTAGATGAGCGCGGCTTGCTCACCACGTCCTGCCTCTACATGCCGGTCAAGGCAGTTATAGCAGGTGTTACAGGTCGCACCCACAAACCAGTTCGCGCCACCACCATCGGTCTGCAACACACTGTCCCAGGGCCGCGACCAGTCAATTGCGTCGGCAGCCTCCGCCCAGAACCCTTCTGGATCTGATTTCCATGCCTCATAGGTTTGTGCGTAGCGACTCATGTTACTCTCCTCCCAGCCTCAGTCTTTGCGCACGACGTGATATCAGAGCCGTGCATTTTCTTTTGGCGAATATGGTCTTGTAGCCCAATCTGCTCTTGTGGCAGTGACTGTTTCAAGCCTGATGGGGCTTGGCAAGCCTGGCATTGCCAACAATCTCAAACTCCGGAAGCGCCGCATGGATATGATCATCGATCCCTGGTTTTACGCTGCTGCTGTTCCAGCGGTGTTGCTGGTCGGTCTTTCCAAAGGCGGTTTTGCAGGCGGTCTTGGCATATTGGGCGTACCCATGATGGCCCTCGTGATCTCCCCGCTCCAGGCAGCGGGCATCCTCTTGCCAATCCTCATCGTGATGGACCTGATTGGTGTCTGGGCCTATCGGAAAAGTTTTCACCTAAAAAATCTGGTGATCATGGTGCCCGGCGCTGCAGTGGGCATTCTGATTGCTGCGCTCACTGCGAGTTACCTGTCTGACAATTTCGTGCGCCTGTTGGTCGGCGGCATCGCGGTTGCCTTTGCTCTCGATCACTGGATCGGACGCCGCGCAACTGCCGCACCAAAAGAGATCAACCGAACAAAGGGAACAGCCTGGGGAGCAGTAGGTGGATTTACAAGCTTCGTCGCCCATGCAGGCGGCCCGCCTTTTCAGATCTACATGTTGCCGCAAAAGCTCGACAAGAAACTCTATGTCGGCACCAGCGTCATGTTCTTCTGGGCCGTCAACCTGATCAAAGTGCCGCCCTATGCGCTCCTCGGACAGTTTGAGATCACCAATCTCTCCACATCGCTCATGCTCATGCCCTTGGCACCGATTGGCATGTGGATGGGCATCAAAGCACTCGATCTGATCCCAGAGAAACCGTTCTACCGGTTCGCCTATATGGCTTTGTTCCTGGTGGGGTGCAAACTTCTTTGGGATGGTGGCACAGGCACGTTCTTATGATGCCGTTGCCACTCACAATTCAGATGTAGAGAAGAACAATCGAGCCAACGATCAGTGCAGCCATTGCACCATTAAAGAGCAGCAGTGACCGTCGAGACGTCAGATATTGCCCAATGACTGATCCAAAGGTGCACCAAAAGCTCGATATCGGAAAAGATATCGCAAGGAACACACCGGCGAGAAGAAGGGTCTGCAATTCATAATTGCCTGCGTTGGACGTGTAGGCGGTGAGCCCGGCAATCCCGACCATCCAGGCTTTCGGGTTCACCCACTGAAACAACGCCGCTTGAATAAACGTAAGGGGCGCGCCTGCAGCTTGACCATCCTCCGGCTTCGCCGCTGTCGCAATCTTCCATGCTAGGAATAAGAGGTAAGCGGAGCCCACCCATTTGAGTGTTTCATGCAGTTCCGGATAGGCGGCGAACAATTGGGAAAACCCCAAGCCAAGTGCGACAACCATTCCTGAAAAGCCAAGCGCGATACCGAGCATATGCGGAATGGTACGCCGAAACCCAAAATTGGCGCCGGATGCCATCACCATAATATTGTTCGGGCCAGGCGTACCCGTGCTGGCGATGGCAAATGCGAACATGGGCAGAAGAACGGACAACATCACTCACCTCAGACGCTAAGGCAGTAATATTGGTCTTGTTTGCGAGATTACAAACCCCTATCCGTCCCGCCCTCATTCAGACGAATTGTCGGATCAGGCGTATACTACTGAGCTGGCTACGCCCGTCCGATGCGGGGCTCGCCACCTTCAGCTGCAGCACTTGGGCCAAACGACTTATCCAGCACGTGGGTAGAATCTTCAGCGAGCTTAATGGCTTCACTAAGCAGCGATAAGATGCGGATATTGTTTTCCAGCACGTGATGGGCTTCTTCACGGTGGTCATCCACAATTTTTTCACACCGCTTCACGACATCGCCGCGCACAGTGGTCAGAATATCTTCCAGGCGATAGCCATTTTCATTGTCGTCGGAGACGAGGAAATGAGTCATATCAGGGCCTCCTTTCAAGAGGGGGATGCCGTTAGTCTGAACGATCAGACTTAAAATGACCTGAAAATACACGGTTACCGTCCGACACCACTTGCGCCAGAATTCGGCCCGATCCCGCGAACTTCATAGTAAAAAGCATGAAAAGAATGAGGGTCAATGAGGGAGAGCGCGCAATGACCGGCATATACGACAAGGAGCCGGAGAAAAACACGGCGAACGCGCCCAGGTAGAAGCCCGTGAGGACGTCAACTATCCAGTCCTGGAAGACCTGGCAGGCGGCAAATCCTTCATGCCGGACTAAATGGTTATCGGGTAGTCCAAAAACACAAAACGCCGGGCCATCACAGCATTTCCAGGTGATCCAGGTGATCTAGATCACCGTCCGGAAATGCGTCAAAAAAAACCAGGACACAATCCCGAAACACAAAACGCCGGGCCATCGCAGCATTTCCAGGTGATCCAGATCACCGTCCGGAAATGCGTCAAAAAAAAGCCAGAACAAGATCCCGAAACACAAAACGCCGGGCCATCCTGGCCCAGCGTTAAAACACACTCAGAAAATTTGGTACGCGATTATCAGGCGGCTTTCGTCTCCGTCGATAATCGCTCAATCTCTTCCTTTATTCGGAGTTTTTGCCGCTTCAATTGAGTGACCTGCAAATCGTCACTTCCAGGACTGAGTAGTTCGTCCTCAATTGCTCGTTCCAGGAGTTCGTGCCGCTTTTCCAACTCGGCGATGCGCGACTCAACAGCCATACATATCTCCTTCTGTCTTCTTCGGTTGACGTAGGAAGTGTGACTCTTTCTGTCCGCGATGTCGAGTTTGGCTCAAATCCAAGGCTGATTTTGACCTAATTCTTTCTTGACACGAAATTCCAAAAACCACGCCGCCGGCGCGCGAACAGGGTTGTTTGCACGGGCTGAGGCCGTTAGAACGCATGGAGGGGCTAAGGTAAAACATCTGCCCGATGACACTAGAACTGGCCGACACGGGCATGGACGACGAAGCAGTGCTCAGAAAAGAGCTAATCCAGCTAAAGCAGGAGCATCGCGACCTTGATGGCGCTGTCGCTGCCCTGGAAGCCATGCCCTATCCCAACCAGCTGCAGCTACGCCGGCTGAAGATCAAAAAGCTGTCTCTGCGCGATCGTGTCCTCGAAATCGAAGATCGGCTGACACCCGATATCATCGCCTAGCTGTCACCACCGCCTGTCCTATTGGGATCAGCTCGTTTAGTGGGCCTGGCGTGAAAAGCGCTTTGCGGTGTACATCGCTTTGTCAGCCCGTGCGAGTGCGCTTTCCGCTTCATCATCGGGCCCTATCATCACTGCCCCAATGGAGATGGTGACACCCATGCTCTGTCCCTCGAGCAGAACCGGGTCCCGCGATACCACGCTGGAGATGGAGCTGGCTTTCGCCCGAGCTGATTTCTCCGCGGCGTGGGGCAGGATAATCCCGAATTCATCACCCCCAAGCCGACCGGCAATATCTGACTCGCGAATATGCGCAATAATTTTGCGGGCCACATCATTCAGCACGGCATCGCCAGCTGCGTGGCCGTAAGTGTCATTGATCGCCTTAAAACCATCTATGTCGATATAGAGTAGGCTCAGCGGTGTGTCATAACGCTTGGCGTATGACATGGCAGTTGAAAGCTCTCGGACAAATGCGCGCCGGTTCAAAAGCGGCAGCAGCGCATCATGGTCGGCCAGAGCTTCCGCACTGCGCAGACGTTCGCGGACTGAACGCATTTCCTTGCGCATTTTATCCACTTCGCCCATCAGCGCCATAATCGCCGTGCGCACATTGGGCGTGAGCTCTGGTTCAGGAATCCCCATAATGGACGTCGTGTCTTTGATCACCCGACCATCAATCTGGGCAACATCGGACGGTGCAGCTTCTGACGCAGCGCTATTCCCCGCCTTGAGGGTCGCCCGGCCAACAGGTCGTTTCTCGTTGATCTTCATCGCCTGCCCCCAAAAACCCTCGGATGAAACTTGAGCCTCACTTACAAACCGCAAAAAACCGCAGAAAATGAAGTGATTCGGCGTGACTTCCTTCCCAGAATAGGGCGAAGCCTGAGCCGCCGCCAGCCCCTGATCGTGCGCAGCTGCCAAAGCGGTCCTGGCACCTTGCCAAGACCGGGCCCATGCCTATAATCCGCCGCTTTCCGCGCACCACTGCCGTTTTGGGCAGGCCGCGCGTTTCGTGAACGGAACCGGAATATGACCGAGCCCACACCACG
>JAJFGY010000042.1 GCA_021775935.1 Alphaproteobacteria bacterium | reverse complement strand
GGGGAAATTGTGCTCTGGCCCCTGCCCGTGCAGATAGAAGTGGATATTCCTGGCGACTCGCGCGGCTTTCGCATGGGGCATATGGAAGCCATTACGCATGGCCTGCTTTTGATGGCCTTTGCCTTTGGTGGTCAGTTCATGCGGCTCAGCAAAACGGAATTCTCCGTCTTCTTCTGGTCAGCTCTCGTGAACGGATGGCTCTTCACGCTTCCCGCCATGGCAAACGCCTTCTACGGCACCCGGGGTCTTGCCTTTGGCGGCGGTCCCTTCAAGCCGGGCCTTGCCAATGATGTGATCTATCTCTTCGGGTGGCCGCCGGTCATGGCTGTCCATATTGTTTTCGCCGTTGCTGTCCTTGGCCTCGTACGTCACCTGCGCGCAAGCTGAACAGCCTCCCAATACGAAAAGGCCGGAAGACTGTGCGTCTCCCGGCCTTCGTTCTTCAGATTTTGGGAGGCTTAGTGCCACCAGCTGCGGCGGCGGTGATTGGTCGCGCCGTCCAGCAGTTCTTTCTGCTCAGCATCGAGTGTATTGTAGAACGCATCGAATGCTGGCCGGATGGTCTGGATTGTCTTTAGTCCCACTGCCACTGCCTCTTCTGCCATCGCAAGGCGGTTTGGAGCAGGAGCGGCCTCGGCATTTCTGGCTTCATCGACTTTACCGCAAAACGCTGTGATATCGCTTCCGCCCTGCCGCACAGCGGCGATCAGATCGTCCCATGCAGCTTGTTGGGTTGAGGTGAATTCAACTTCCTCTTCGGCGTGCTCCATCATTTCTTCGACAAAATGATCCACACCTCGTTCACAGCGGGCGACGGCAGTTCTCTCACCCCATCCAAACCAGGATGCATTCTGGACTTCCGCCTGAATGGGCACATCCTCCGCATTTGCCGGGGCGACGACGGCCACTACAGATACGACGACAGCAAACATTGTTGCTGCAAAGGTGTTAACGGTCATGCTTTGACTAAGGGGGGCGGGTCTGTGTGACATGTTCTTCTCCAAGATCGGGGCTTGTTGTCTGCCTATTCAATCTGGCGAATTGCGCACCGTTTATCCTCTCCGGGAGGTATCGAATTGTAACGGAGTGTAACTCAGAGGTGCCCTGTTACCGCTCGTTACAAAAATCTGGCGCGATCCGGGCGGAAATGGACTAAATTTGCGCCATGAGCAATTTGCCCCACCTTCTGGTTGTTGACGATGACCGGGAAATTCGAGACCTCGTCAAACGCTTCCTGACCAAACACGGCTTCAGGGTAACCTTGGCTGAAGATGCCATTTCGTGCATGGCCGCCATAGAGGCAGGCCGCTTCGACCTCGTTGTGCTTGACGTCATGATGCCTGGCGAAGACGGCTTGAGCGTCTGCCGTCGGTTGCGCGCGACATCAGAACTGCCGGTGATCATGCTGACGGCCATGGGGGAGGATACAGACCGGATTATTGGCCTTGAGATTGGGGCGGATGATTACCTCCCCAAGCCGTTCAACCCGCGAGAGCTTCTAGCGCGCATTCGCGCCATTTTGCGCCGTGCCGAACCGACCCGCGATGAGCCTGTTTCGGACAACCAATTTCACTTTGAAGGCTGGACGCTTGACCCCCGGTCCCGTGCGCTGACAAGCCCTGCAAGTGTGGATGTTGAATTGACGTCGGGCGAATTCGATCTGCTCATCGCCTTTGTTGAGCGCCCCAACCGGGTCCTGTCCCGCGATCAGCTGCTTGACATTACCAAAGGCCGGGAAGCAATGCCCTTTGATCGCAGCATCGACGTGCAATTGTCGCGGCTTCGACGGAAAATCGAAGAAGATCACAAGGCACCACGCACGATTAAAACCATCAGAGGTGGCGGCTACATGTTCACAGCCGAAGTCACCCGCACATGACGCGCCGCAGGCGGTCCCACCATCGCGGTCCGCGACGGAGCCGCGAAGCGCGCGAACTGCGCAGACAGTTTCGGCGCCGCGCGAGCCGGTTCATGCCAGGCGGTCTTGCCGGGCGGATCATTCTCATGGTCGTGGGCATTCTTGTCGTCGTTCAGATGGTCGGTTGGATCTTTGGGGACAATGACAAGTGGGAGTTTGACGAACCCGAGGAAGTTGCCGCTGAGCAGGTCATCGCAGCAACTCAGTTGCTCGACAGAGCAACCCCTGAAGAGCGGGAGGCGCTAACGAAAGCACTGACAGGCATTTTCCTGCGTGTTCACGTTCAGAGCGACGTTCCAGATGCAGGCAGGACCTTACGTCCAGGCGCAGGCGGAAATTTTGAGGAAGAAGCTCGAGAACTGCTTGGCCCTCTTCAAAACAGAGATGTCAGGGTGGGGTATCGCGGGGAATGGGATTGGGACGGCATTATCATGCTGTCTATTCAGTTGTTGGATGGCCATTGGGTTGTCTATGAATTTCCCATCCGGGCTTTTGGCATGTTTCAGGATCGTTCTTCTGGCGTTAGCCGGTGGATATTTTGGTTGTTGGTTGCTTGGGCGATATTCTGGTTCAGCAATCGGCTGGCGCGGCCGTTGCGAACATTTGCTGCCGCGGCAGAAAACCTGGGGCGCGACATTAATGTCGACCCGCTCCCGGTCACAGGGTCCAAAGAACTCAGACGCGCGTCGAAAGCCTTCAACAATATGCAGAAGCGCGTTCAGCGGATGGTCGATGATCGTTCGTTGATGCTTGCAGCCATCGCTCACGATTTGCGGACCGTCTTGACCCGCCTGCGATTACGCGCGGAGTTTATCGAAGATGCGGAGCAACAGACGAAGGCGGAAGCCGACATTGAAGAGATGCAAGCTATGCTGGATGCCGGCCTTGCCTTTGCCCGAGGTGAAACGGAAGCAGAGGAACGACGGCTGGTTGATCTGGCTGACCTGACGCGCTGCTTGACAGAAGACCTAACCCAAACTGATGGTCCCGCCCGTTATCACGGCCCAACATCACTTGTCTATCGCTGCGGCCCCAATGAAATGCGCAGGGCGGTGTCAAATCTCATCCGTAATGCAATTGCCTATGGCGGTGAAGCCGATGTTCACCTCGCACAAGGGCCAAAGGGCGTCGTCCTGACCATCACAGACAAGGGCCCGGGCATTCCCTCTGATCTGCATGAACAGGTTTTCCAGCCCTTCTTTCGGGTCGAAAGTTCGCGAAACAGAGAAACCGGTGGCACGGGCCTTGGCCTTGCTATCGCTCGCACCATCGCGCGGCGTCACGGGGGGGACGTTCAGCTCAGCAATGGAGCCAATGGCGGTTTGGTCGTGGAACTCTCGCTTCCTGCAACCTGACGATAGGACACTTTGCGGCAGCGGATCGGATCAAGTAAACTTAAAGCCATTTTCCGATTTGAGGACATAGACGAATGGCAGCGACCCATGCGCTCACCGGCCCTGGCCCGACTTCCCACACATATTTTTCCCAGCGTCTGCGACTGCACTATGTCGACTGGGGCAATGAGGAGAAAGAACCTCTTTTGCTCATCCACGGCGGTCGTGACCATTGCCGCAACTGGGACTGGGTCGCGCAATCCTTTCGCGATACCCACCACATTATCGCTCCGGACCTGCGGGGCCATGGCGATAGCCAATGGATGATTGGGGGCACCTATGATCTCACTGATTTTGTCTATGACATCGCCCAACTGATCCATCAGAAAAAGTTGAACCCTGTCACCATCGTCGCCCACTCCATGGGTGGGTCTGTTGCCGTTCGCTATGCGGGCCTCTATCCGGAAACAGTCAAGAAACTGGTTGTGATTGAAGGTCTCGGGCCATCGCCGAAGATGCTTGAGGAACGCCAGCAAACCCCCATTCATGAGCGCACCACGCAATGGGTCGATCAGATGCGGAAACTCTCGAGCCGCCAACCGCGAAGATATGACAGCATTTTGGACGCGTTCACCCGAATGCAGGGAGAGAACCCTCACCTGTCACCGGAACAGGCACGCCATCTTACCGTCCATGGTGTTAGTCAAAATGAGGATGGAACCTATAGCTGGAAGTTCGACAATTATGTTCGAGCGTTCTCGCCAGCCGGGTTTAGTCCTGCCGAGTCACAGCATTTTTGGTCGCGCATCACCTGCCCGACCCTGCTCATCCGCGGCACAGAGAGTTGGGCGAGCGACCCAGTTAAAGATGGGCGTGCCAAGCATTTCCAAAATGCAAAAGTTGTGAACATCGAAAACGCGGGGCATTGGGTCCATCATGACCAGTTGGAGATTTTTCTCGATCTCGTGAAAGGCTTCTTCGAGGACTAAAGGTTTTCGCTTTAGGCGTGACCGGCATCGTGAAGGGATGGCATCAGCTCTGGCGAAAGTCTCTCAACAGGCAACAGAACGGTGATTGTCGTCCCCTCACCCTCAACGCTCTCGATCGCCAAACGGCCTTGATGTGCCTCAATCAGCGATTTTGTGATGGCGAGGCCCAGACCGGTTCCTTCAAACCGACGGGCCAGCGAGTTGTCAGATTGGGTAAAGGGTTGTGTCATTTTTTCAATCTGATTGGCGGGAATGCCGATCCCGGTATCCTTCACGACAATGGAAACCCCCGAGGCTTCATTGACATGTGCTGACAGATCGATCCGCCCATCTGCAGGCGTAAACTTGATTGCGTTTGAGAGAAGATTGATAACAACCTGACGCAATGCCCTGCGGTCGACGCGAATCTCTGGGAGCCCCTCGAGAGGGCCCATGTGAACCTTTGCATGCTCCGCACTTGTCCCCGATGGCACCGCGCGATCCCGCGCCCAGTCCAATATTTCATCAACTTCCAACCATTCGTCTTCAAGCTCCATCTCGCCGGATTCAATCCTGGAAATGTCGAGAATATCATTGATGACTGAGAGCAGATGTCTGCTGCTATCGTGAATGCTGCCGACATAGTCGAGATAACGTTCATTGTTCAGCGGACCAAACATCTCCTGCTGCATGACTTCTGAGAAACCGATTACCGCATTGAGGGGGGTGCGCAGCTCGTGGCTCATGTTGGCAAGGAAGAGTGACTTTGTCCGGTTGGCGGCTTCCGCATCTGTCAAAGCCGCTCTGAGCTCAGCTTCAGACGCTTTTTGCTCGGTAATGTCACGTACGACGCTGACGAAATAGTGCTCTTCGCCAATCCGCATTTCCGTTACAGAAAGTTCGATCGGGAAACTTTCACCGCTTTTCTGCTGTCCGCGCATTTCCTGTGCGCCCTTCCCCAGCAGACGGCCCAGACCTTCTACAGTTTCGCCTGTTGGCGAGGTGTGTTGAAGTGCCAGGGTCAGGTAGGACGGCAAAAGAATACCAACGCTTGACCCGATGAGCTCATCACCCTCATACCCAAACAGGCGTGAGGCTGCCGGATTGACGGACTGGATAATCCCATTTTCATCGCTGGAGAGAATGCCGTCTGCCACGCTCTGCATCATCGTGCGCAATCTGATTTCACCAGCTCGCAGCCGCTCCTGCGCGGTCAATTGCTGCGAAACATCGCGCAGACTGAGGAACAGTGACGGTTCACCTGAGATCAAATGAATGTGGCGCCAGGAGCAGAGTGTCCGGTGATAGGTACCATCAGGATGGCGCAGACGAAACTGACCCTCGGGTCTGTGGTCTGGCGTTTCCACCGCTTCAGTTGCAAGCTCCAGAAAACGCTCAACATCATCATCATGCACGAGGTCCGAGAGCTTAAACCCAAGAAAGTCGGATGGTTTTCCGTCGAACCACTCTGCAAAACCGGGCCCCAGGAACACCGCCTTCATGTCGAAGTCAACAATCGCGATGGCTTCCTCGATTGCATTGATGAGGGTCTGAAAATGCTCAGTCGTGCGGTGAAGCTCGCGCCAATAGGCCGTCATTCGCCGCGTCAGAGATGCCCAATCACGTGTGACGTCTCCAAACTCATCAAGGGACACAGGCACGGGTTCAATAATTGTATCGAGATCATCAAATACACTTAACGCCTGCGACCTGAGATCCCAGAGAGGATCGATACCCTTTTTGAAGTTTTTGAGCGCGAAATAGGCAACCGGCAAGGACATGCAGATAAGGCCGAGCCACAGCAGGAACAGCCCCGGTCCCGCCGCACCAAATTGTTGCTCAACATAGAGGATCAAAATCGTGCTGGTCGTTAACGGAAGAACAATTGCTAATGCTGGGACCTTCACCCGCAATGACAGAAAGTGCGTCTTAAACCCCCGAGGGCCGAAAAATTGACCAACGAGATCTGCAAAGACATAGAGAGCAACAAGAACGACAATTGAGGCAGGCGCCGTTACCCCCATAATCGCAAAAAGATGATCACCCAGTGAAATCGGCTGCCCGAGCTGCTGACCAAGACTAAAATTCACGATGACCGGTGCCGCGGCGGCATAGGGCAAGTATAGCCCCGCAAACATTTGCGGAAACCGAGCGATCCGTTTTTCTGCTTCTTGACGCGAGGTGTCGTCAGGTCGTTCCGCCAGTTCTACCGTCTGGCGCATGTAGCGATCATGAGCGGCGTAACTTAGTGCTATCCCGATCACCGCATACACGCTCACAAGATGCTGCAATGTCTGCATCAATTGACCGAGCGAATAGTCGCCCAGAAACCCAATAACCACAAAAGTGATTGCTAGCGGCATGACCCAGGCTGCGATCAGGACGGACCTAAATCGGTAAAGAAATTCAGTTGCCGTCATTTGGGTTTCAGGTGCCATAAACCAGTAAAGCTCGCAAAGCAGAAGAGGAGACCATTGCCGGTCCGAACTTCTGTCCAATTTGCGCCCCGATTGGTTAAATCATGGCTAAGAATGTATGAAACCCGCCTAGAATTTCGCGGCTTTTTGCGATTTTCCGCTGCTTTTGATGCGCGACTACAAAGGTGTCGCCCTGAGGCGCAATGCATTGGCGACAACACTGACCGAACTCAGCGACATGGCAGCGGCGGCAAGGATGGGACTCAATTGCACGCCCAATATGGGATAAAGCAATCCTGCCGCGAGCGGCACCCCCATCGCATTGTACAAAAACGCAAAGAGAATGTTTTGACGGATGTTGCGCCCTGTCATGTTTGCGAGTTTGCGCGCCTTCACCACTCCGGACAAATCGCCCCTGACCAGGGTGATGCCTGCCGTTTCCATGGCAAGATCGGTGCCTGTGCCCATGGCAATGCCGACATTTGCGAGCGCGAGGGCAGGCCCATCATTGATACCATCACCGACCATCGCCACACGACCGGTCCGCTTGAGACGTTCAATTTCAGCTGCCTTTTCATCCGGGAGCACACCACAGATCAGGTTTTCCAGGCCAAGTTCATTTGCCACCCGGCGGGCGGGCCTCTCAGCATCTCCCGTTAGCATCACCAGCTTTAGCCCCTCCTGTCTGAGGGTTTGAAGGGCGGCCTGAGCCGTCTCTTTGACAGGATCGTCAATGTCGATCACACCTGCAAACACACCATCGTGAGCAACATAGATCCGGGTTGTTTCGGCATCTGTTAGACCATCAGGGATTGCAACGCCGATCTCTCGCATCATCTGTTCATTCCCGACCGCGAGAACCCCATCTGCAACCTCGCCAGACATTCCTCGACCGGCAGCCACCGTCACGTTTTGTGGTTCAGGAAGTTCGCAGCCGAGTTCCGTTGCTTTATTGATGATGGCCCGTCCGACAGGTTGCTCGCTTGCTTTCTCTAGCGCTGCCACGAGGGTAAGAAGCGCCCGGGTGGAGACGTTTCCGGCGGGCATCACCTCGACAACACGCGGTTTGCCTTCGGTAAGAGTGCCGGTTTTATCGAGCACCACCACATCCACTTTGGACAATTCTTCGAGGGCTGCTGCATCGCGGATGAGAATGCCCGCTGAGGCAGCGCGGCCCGTTGCAACCATGATCGACATGGGCGTTGCCAACCCAAGCGCGCAGGGGCATGCGATGATAAGAACGGAAACCGCCGCAATAAGACCATGCGCCAGCGCAGGTTCTGGCCCCATCAGCGCCCAGAGCGCAAACGCCACGACCGCAATTCCTGCTACCAGCGGGACAAACCATGCCGCGACCTGATCCACGAGAGATTGTACAGGTGCCCTACTTCGCTGAGCTTTCCCGACAGTTTGTACGATGCCTGCCAGGAGAGTTTCAGACCCAATTTTTTCAGCCTGCATGATGAGGGTCCCTGCTTCATTGACGCTGCCCGCCGTCAAACCATCACCGGGTCCCTTGGCAACAAGATCCGCCTCGCCGGACACCATCGCTTCATCAATGTAGCTTTCGCCACTTTCAACCGTGCCGTCGACAGGGATGCTTGCGCCTGGAAGAACACGAAGTCGATCGCCAACATTGATCTCTTCGAGTGCGCGTTCCATCTCCGCCCCGTCTTCCAGACGGATCGCGGTAGGCGGCGTGAGGTCGAGCAGGGCGCGCAGTGCTTTACCGGTTGCCTCGCGCGCGCGCAGTTCCAAAATTTGACCCAAGAGAACGAGGACAATGATCGTGGCGGCAGCTTCAAAATAGACAGCGACGTGTCCCCCCTGCCGAAACCCGTCTGGAAACACACTTGGTGCAACGGTTGCTATCAATGAATAGATATAGGCAGCACCGGTTCCCATCGCGATCAAGGTGAACATATTGAGATGACCGGTCTTAAGAGAGTGAAGCCCGCGCTCAAAAAACGGAAAACCACACCAGGCAACAACGGGGGTTGCGAGACCGAGCTGAACCCACGGCCATATATTCTCGGGCATTGGCACCTTTAGCCCGAACAGATGGCCGCCCATCTCAAACATGAGCAGCGGCAGCGCCAGTATGAGACCCACCCAAAACCTGCTGGTGAAATCGATTAGTTCGGGGTTTGGACCGTCACCCTGTGAAATTGTTTGAGGTTCCAGCGCCATACCACAGAGCGGACAGCTGGCGGGGCCTTGTTGGATGACGTCTGGGTGCATTGGGCAAGTGAACTCGGCGCCCGCAGAGGCGGCGGCCAAGGCAACCATTTGGGCCTCCCTTTGCGCCTGCCCACTCAGATAGCCATCGGGATCATTGGCAAATTTAACAAGACAAGAGGAGCCACAGAAGAAATATGAGTTTCCTTCATGCCGGTGAGTGTGCCGCGCGCCGTCGCGCACAACCTCCATACCGCAAACAGGGTCTTGAGCGATGGTATTTTGGCAATCGGGCAGCGCAGCGTTGGACATTGGAGTGAGCACCAGAAATGACGATGGACCTTATTGTCCACCTTCCCCTTAGGGCAAGCTCAAGCACTTTGTCCCCTTGACCTTCCCCTAAGGGGAAGCCTCAGGCTGATCGTGCCTCGCGCTTACCTCATTCGGAGCCCTCATGATTGGTCGTCGTCTATTCCTTGCTGCTGCGGCCGCTTTGTTCACCACCCGCCCCAGCCTCGCAAAGGACCTCAATCTTTCAGGTGGGGCTATCCGGGAATACAGGATTTCCATTGGTGAGGTTGGCGTGAATTTCACCGGTGAAAAAGCGATAGCCCTTGCTGTGAATGGGCAGATCCCCGGTCCCCCGCTTCGCTTTGTCAATGGAGAGGATGCGGTGATCCATGTCACCAATACACTTGATGTGACGTCCTCCCTTCACTGGCACGGACTGCTGGTGCCGCCTGAAATGGACGGGGTACCCGGCATCAGTTTTGACGGCATTCCACCAGGCGAGACATTTACTTATCGCTTCCCCGTTCGACAGGCCGGGACCTATTGGTACCACTCCCATTCCGGCTACCAGGAGCAGCAAGGTGTCTATGGCCCGCTGATTATCGAGACCAACGGGACAGACCCTGCTCCCTTTGATCGAGAGCACACGATTGTTCTCTCCGACTGGCTCGACAGCAACCCGGCGGATGTTCATGCAAACCTAAAATCGATGAGCGACTATTACAATTATGCGCAACGCACCGTCGGTGACTTTTTCAACCTGTCAGCAGATGCCGGCTTTGACGCCGCAGCAAAAGAACGGCTGATGTGGGGCAATATGCGGATGACCCCGACCGACCTCTCTGATGTCAGTGGCTACACATTTCTCATAAATGGCCAAAGCAAAGCTGATCCCTGGAGAGGGATATTCAAAACTGGGGAACGTGTCCGACTTCGCTTTATCAATGCCGCTGCGATGAGCTATTTTGACGTGCGCATCCCAGGCCTCAAAATGACCGTCGTTGAAGCTGATGGACAGGCCGTTGTTCCCGTCACTGTTGATGAGTTTCGCATCGCCGTCGCCGAGACGTATGATGTGATTGTCGAGCCGGACCCGGACACGTCCTACACTCTCATTGCTGAAGCCTTGGATCGGTCCGGCTTCACTGTCGGCGGGCTCGGTACCAACCTGGACACACCCCTCACCTTTCCGCTTGCGCGCACGCGTGGCCACCTCTCAATGAATGACATGGGTAAAGAGATGGGCGGCGATCACGGCGAGATGGATCACTCGCAGACCAGCAATGGTGGTGTGATCGACCGCCCCGGAATGAACCATGCCGCTATGAACCATGCTGGAATGGCGCATGCAATGCCCATGACGTCGCCGATGGTCAGCCGTGACAATGAACATGTGCCAGCAATTGATGCACCGACGGGAGCACGGGTCCTTACCTATCAAGATCTCGCGGCGCTCGAGCCAAACGATGATCTTCGCGAACCGGACCAAGAACTGACGATTATCCTTGGCGGCAATATGGAGCGCTACATTTGGACCCTGAACGGCGACAAGTTTTCTGAGGCCACCCCGATCTATCTGACATATGGCGAGCGCGTTCGGATCACCTATGTGAACGAAACGATGATGAACCACCCGATGCACCTGCATGGCATGTTCGTTGAGCTGGAAAACGGACAACCACCCGAAAAACGTCCTCGCAAACATATTGTCAATGTGGGACCTGGGCGGCGTTACTCAGTGACCTTCATCGCAGATGAAGCAGGCGAGTGGGCGTTTCACTGCCACCTGCTTTACCACATGGCGTCTGGCATGATGAGCAAAGTGGTCGTGTCGCAAGTGGCCACGGAGGCCACACCTTGAGACAGATTTTTGGACTTATCCTTCTCCTATCCTTGACCTCCTCGCCGGTCTTTGCGGCCGATATGGATCGGCTCTTCAAACATGTCGAAGCAGATGTGGATATGACCGATTGGGGACAAGCAGACCGTCTGGTCAGTTGGGAGCTCGAAGCCTGGTATGGCGGCGACAGTGAAAAGGTCTGGCTCAAAAGCGAAGGTGAGTGGGAAGACGGGCACTTTGAGAGTGGTGAATTTCAAGCGCTCCTCTCTCATATGATTGATGCCTTCTGGGACATTCAAGGTGGCCTTCGCCATGATGTGCGCCCGTCCGCCCTCAGCTACGCAGTGCTGGGTGTACACGGGCTTGCCCCACAATTTATAGAAACTGATTTCGCCTTCTTCCTCAGTGAAGATGGCGATGCCCATGTACGAATTGAGGGGGACTGGGACATTCACCTGACCCAGCGCCTTCGCCTCACACCCTTTGGGGAGGTGGAGATCTTCTTTCAAGATGTAGACGAGCTGGATCGGGCACGGGGACCAGCGACGCTGGAAACCGGTCTTCAGCTCGCTTACGAAGTCCGTCGGGAGATCGCGCCCTATATTGAGCTGAATTATGAGACGGGGCTGGGTGCCACACGCCACCGCCTTAGCCGCGCAGGAGAGGATGAAGATGCGCTCACCCTACGGGCGGGCCTTAGCTTCTGGTTCAACTAGGACCGGGTAACATTCATTCCATAAATCCAGTCAAAGGGCCTGTTGAGAAGATCAGGCTTGATGCGCGCTGCCAGCCACATCGGCCCATAGGTCACCAACTGTCCAGAGGGTTCCCCCTTGTGGAAGCGTTTGGCGTTGGCACGGGCAGCCATCTGCACCCGTGCCGTTCTTTCTTTTCGTTTCTCTTCATAGGAAAGAAACGCCTTAGCTGGCTCATTGGCTTCTGCCAATTCTGATGCGAGCACCCATCCATCTTCAATTGCCATGCAAGCTCCCTGCGCCATAAAGGGCAACATGGGGTGACATGCATCGCCCAACAGGGTTACGCGTCCTTTTGACCAGGAGGGCAGCGGATCGCGATCAAAGAGCGCCCACTTAAAACAGGTTGTCTCATCAGCAGCGTCGATCAATTGATGGATTGTCGAGCACCAGGGGGCAAAGTCCCGCTTCAGCTCTGCGACATCACCGCGCTCTTGCCACCCCTCGACCTGCCAATGTTTTCTCTCCACGACACCTACAAAATTCACCAACTCCCCGCCGCGCACATAGTAGGTGACAGCATGTCCTTGTGGGCCCGTCCACACGGTTGCATGAGGCGGAATAAGGCCAGCTGGAAGATTTGCTGTTGGCACAAGAAGCCGCCAGGCCACATTGCCGGTGAATCGTGGAGCATCCTTGCCGAACAGGCCCTCGCGAATAGACGAGTGAATGCCATCTGCGCCAATGAGGGAAGCACCACGGGTCTCAGCACCGTCAGACAGGCAGACGGTTACACCCTTCCCGTCATCCAGGAAGCTCTCCACCCCGCACCCCAATCGCAGATCGATGCTTGGGTGAGCCAGCACGGCAGCCGACAAGATGCGATGCAGGTCCGCACGATGGACATGATAGTACCACGCGCCATAGCGTTCTTTCGCCGATGCCCCCAATGGATTGGAAAAAACCGTTCGCCCGGACTGGCCCAGGCGAAGTGTTGCGGCGTCGGGCTTAAACCCAATGCGCTTCAGGTCGTCGCCAAGACCCAGTTTTTCTAGCACCTGTGTGCCATTGGCCGCGATCTGAAGTCCGGCGCCCACCTCACCCAGCTCAGAAGCGCGCTCAAAGACGGTGACGGTCGTGCCTTTTTGGGCGCACGCGAGTGCTGCCGTGAGACCACCAATACCGGCACCTGCGATCAAAACGGATTTCACTGCCTGAACGGACTTGGCATCTGGCATCTAGTGACCTGTCACCTTGTTTAAATTTTTTGCCGGGATCATTCGGTAAACCATCCCCCCGCCAGCATACATGGTGATCGGTCGAACGAGGAGATAGTCACGCTCATAGATTTCCCGTATTGCAGGTTCGGTGAATTGAAAGAGATCAAAAACAGCCCCTCCATCCTCCAGGAAGACGCTCGGAAGCCGCGCTCCCGGCCATGTGGTGGGCTGGTAGGCGATGGGATCATCGGGTGGTGTTTCACCCTGCTCCTGACAGACATTTGGCAAGATGTCCCAGCGACCCCAGTCTCAATCCCAAGAGGCACATTCACCGCACAAACGCCAGGGTTGCATCGGATCATGACAATTGAGGGACGCCTGATGAGTGATCACCTCAGCTGGCTGATCGACGCCCTTCTTTTTGCTGACTAAATCAGTCCGCACCGACCTGCGTCGGTTTCGTCTTGTTCACGAACAGTGCAGACAGGAGATATACGAAAAACGCCGCAAGCATTCCCGGCAAACCCTCAAAGACTGCACCCTGCAGTCCGAAATGGCGCCAGACAAGCACGGCAGCGCAGCCTGCAATGATCATCGCAATGGCTTGTATTTCACTCACAGGCCGTTTCAACGCCAGGAGAATGAGGAGAGGCCCAAAGCTCGCCCCCAAAACTGACCAGGCCAGGATCACCAGCGAAAAGACGCTCTGACTGCCCGACAGTGCAATGGCAAGTGCAAAGGCCGTCATCGCGACCGTCGCCCCGCGCACTATGGCAGGGCGCTCCAGATGCGAAGGCAGAAGGTCGTGAGTGAACGTCGCGGCACAACTCAGCAACAGCGAATCCGCCGTCGACATGGTTGCGGCAAAAATGCCCGCAAGGATGAGCCCCACCAGGAAGGCTGGCAGCAGATCAACTGCCATGACCGGCAGCACAAGCTCCGGGTCCATCGAGCCGATGTCTCCCAGATGCAAGCGCGTCATCAGCCCTACAATAATTGAGATTGCGAAAAAGCTTGCATAGAAGCTGTAGTACCAGGCGCGTGCCCTGCCCATGCGGTCTTCATTCTCCAATGCCATAAACCGCACCATGATATGCGGCTGGCCAATGACGCAGGCGCCTGCAAACATCCACCCAACAACAAAGAGAGCCGCTCCAAAAGCGCCTGGAACCAACAGGTCACCGGCTGCAAACCAGTTGAGATAGTTGGGGATTTCTTTCAGCGCTGCATAGGAGGATCCCACGCCGCCAAAAGAAACAATGGCGACAATCATCAGCAAGACCATGGCTGCATACATAACGCCAGATTGCGCGGCATCTGTCCAAATCGAGGCGCGGAAGCCGCCGACCATGCAATAGCTCGCAACCATGAGAGCAGCGATTACCGCGCCCCACTCGACTGGCCAATTGAGCAGCACTTCAAGAGCCTTGCCCCCTGCGCTCAATTGCGCGGCTGCATAAGCACCGAGAAAAACAAGCGTCATGAGGGAGGCAACCAAGCGAAGCCAGCGCATCTCCCGTCCCTGCCACGTGGCCAGCGCGCCGGAGAAAGTGAGCGCCCCTTGTTTTTGCGACACCGCGCGCAATCGGCGATGAACAAGAAGTGACGTTAGGTAGTCCCCAAAAATGAGACCTATGCCCAACCAGATGACGCTCAGGCCAGACACATATGTGAAACCCATTATGCCGATGAACATGTAGCCGCTATTGTTGGTCGCAACAGCTGAGAGCCCGACCAACATGGGCGATACAGTGCGGCCCGCGAGGTAATAGTCCCCTGCAGATCCATCGCTCCTGCGGCTTGAGAGAAAGCCCACGAGCAAAAAGAGGCCGAGAAATACGAGAAAGCCTGCCAGCATGATCAGGTCCTGATTGTTTGATTATGTACGTTTGAAAAGTCGGTAGACCACATTGCCCACAAGTGGTGTGAACATGAGCAGCCCAAAGATAACACAGAGGCGCAGCGACCATGACGGCGTGCCCGCTTCGGCGATGACCGTCGGTAGAAGCGCATGGGTAGCCACACCAAAGGCAACACCGCCCGCAACGCCAAGAAGCCCAACGCCTGCCTCGCGACGGACATTCTGAAAATAGGCAATTGATATGGGCAGGAAAAGTATAAGCGCTGTGCCGAGGCCTGGATTGTATTCCCCGTTCACCAGTGCGATGGCGATATGAAAGAGACCATTGGTCAACATAGTACCCGCAGCAGCAAGCCCCACCCAAGGCAGCCGTCGTCCAGCCCAGATTGCAAGCAGGAAGGGCACCCACACACCCAAAGTGTTGATGCGATAGATGGCGAGATCGGTGAGCCGCGGGCCACCCTCTCCGAACCGGGCGGCGAGCTGGGCGTTTCCATACTCGATAAAATAGTAGACACGGCCATAGAGATCGAGCCCATGTTCTTCAAACTGATGCAGTAAATACCCAATGAGAAGAAGCCATGCTGCGGTTGCCAATGGATCGCGCACACCGCCTGTGCTCACGCTTACGCCAGAGAAGATCATAAAGGTGGCGAAGCCAGCGCCGCCAAGCCCTACCAGAACCCAACCGGTTTCCATCATCGCGACACCAGTAGGCGTCAGATGCATGAGGGGCACGAGAAGGATCAACAGAATTGGAATTGCGAAGCGAAAAGGCTCGCGCGCACTCACATCAGACATATTGCCCCCGATGACCTCGTTTAGTTCGACCGCACCTTTGCCCCGAGTGTGACTGGCGCTGGTCCAGAGATCAAGAAGGGGGTCTCGGCCCTATTCAGCGGCGGCAGAGCCCGGCGCCTTATGGATCTCCATTTTTACAGGTGGCTTGGAGAAATCTGCCTCAGTCGCTGTCAGTTGCTCTAACGCGCGTTCGCGGTCTTTCGCCGTGAAGGCACCCGTCGTCAAGCAAAACTCAACAAAATTGTCGTTAGGGTCCTTTGTGTAAATTGAACGGCACCATTCATGGTCTAGTTCCAGCACGTCATAGCCTGCATCGAGCCATTGCTGCATGCGCATGTTGAATGCATCAATGTCGGGGACATCAAACGCAATGTGATTGATCTGATCGGGGACACCTGCTGCTTTGGAAAGGTTGGTTTCAAACCCTTCCGTTCCAGGTACGTCATGCATCTCCCAAAAGGCGATGAACTTGTTATCGTCTTCCATGCGGTAGAAAAAATGCTTCGCCCAACCGCCTTCCTGTACAGGCGCGACTTCAACCTTTACCAAGTCGAACCCCATAACACCTTCATAGAAATCGTGAATGGCCTTCATGTCTTTGGCGGCAAGCGCCAGATGGTGATATCCCATGCGTTTTCTCCTCGCTCTATTTGTCTGTGTCGACCATGCTCATGACATCTGACGAGCCGTCGCCATCAGGCATGGGCACCTCAACAATCCGTTCATCGACATCGTCATATTCCAACCTCAGGGCTCGGCTCATGATCGCGTGCATCTCGTACATGGCAGTGATGTAGGTCAGCTCCAAAATCTCCACATCGCTCAGATGCTTTTTGAGTGCGGCGAATGTGCCATCGGACACGCGTCCATTGTCCAGCACCATCTCATCTGTATAGGCGAGCACTGCGCGCTCAACTTCCGAAAAGCAGTCTGCCACATGCCAATGCGGCAATGCTTCAATCTGTTCTTCGCTAAAACCCACATCACGACAGGATTTGCAGTGCTGCGAAAAAACGAATTGGGAGCCCCGCGCATACCCGGCGCGTGTCTGTCCAAGCTCGCGTAGTTTTGGGCTGAGCTTGCGCTTGGGATCACGATAGAACTGGAACCCTTCTACCGCATGCTTGAAGCAATCGGGCACAAGTGCGAAGACAGTCCACCAGTTGCCGGGGGTGCCGGTTGCTGTGCCCGGGTTCGCGACCGGATCTCGATCTTGAAACAAGAGTTGGTAGATCTGATCGATAAACGGTTCCGCATCGGCTTTCGCCACCTGCGCTAGTCTTGGCATAGCTCTCTCCCTGACAAATGTCTTTGCTATTTGTAAGATAAACTTACAGTATATTCAAGGTAATCGCCTGGGAGCGAATATGACGCAGCGACAGAAAGACAGTGTCCCCTTAGCGCGCGGCCTAATGACCGGGCTGCTTGAGGGATTTATGTGGCTTGACCGGGGGCTGCAGGAAAATCTGCAGGCCCACGGCCTCCCAAGTGTTCGTCGTCTGGAATCCATGGTTCTGGTCTATGTGGCATCGGGCATAAAGCGGCCAAGCGACTTGGCGCGGACACTCGGTGTCACGCGGCAGTCCATCAATTCAGCCATGCGCGACCTGGAGGAAAAACGCCTGATTGAACTCACACCTGATCCGGCTGACCGTCGCTGCAAATTGATCCACTTTTCACGCGAAGGCCGTCCCGTGCATATAGCCGCTGCCAACATTATGTCGAACCTGGAAGCAGCACTCATTGAACGCTTGGGGCCCTCCACAATTGAAGCGTTGCTGGCTGGACTGTCTACGGATTGGGGCGATGTGCCAACCGTGAAAGCCGAGATTGACGACACACCAGCAAGCCCATGAGATTGCTTGGGGAGGCGATCGACCATGTCTACGTTACTAGCAAGTACCAGTGACTTTCTGAGTGACAACTACGTCACGCTCAAATTCATCCATATGGTTTTCGCAGCCGTGTGGGCGTGGAGCACCTCGGTTGCGTATGGAAACTATCTTGTGCCGCTGTTTCGGGACTGGCAACGGTCGCCGCACGATCCAGACCGCATCCGCAGACGCAACTGGGCGATGGAACGGTTTGATGAGGGTGCCAAACTTGAGCACATTGCTTTCCCTCTCTTGCTGATCACCGGACCGCTTCTGATGCTCGCTGGCGGATGGACGCCGGACAGTGGGTGGTTTGCGATGAAACTGGTGCTCATTGTCCTGGTCTTTCTCCCCATTGAAATTGCCGACTTTCATCTCGCCCATTTTGGCGGCAACAAAGAAAAACTCAGACTGGCTGGCGACATTGAGGCATATGAACGCGCAATCCACCTGCATTGGTGGTTTCTCATCATCACCACACCGATTGTGATCGTGTCCATCACCTTCACATTCTACCTCGCCATCGTGAAACCGTTTTGAGGAGCGACATGGACATTTCCTCAACGCGGCCGTTTGCTTACAGCACGCCTCTCGTCAACAAGATCGCCGGGGGCCTTGGCGCCTACATCCTCCTTTGTCTCTACCCGGCCTATGGTTTGTTGCGTGGTTGGTGGTCGGGCGACTATTCATCGTTTTCAGGCGAAGGATTGCTTGTGGCCGCCGCGACAACCATCGCATTTGGTGTTTTTGCCAGAATGACCATGCTCAACTACCTGACTGGCGAGGGCAGGAGCGCCCGCACACCGGACCGCTGAACATTCCTGCAATGGGCGCCTCCATGGACCGCATCATCAACAAGTGTCACACTGGGCTATTCCCAATGGCCTTTGAGTAGCTTTGATGACCGACACAACCGATCAATTGTCCGACGCCATAACCGCGCTCGTGCCTTCCCTGCTTCATGCGCTCGAAGGTCTTCTTTTTATCGGTCGGCATTTGCACCCGCCCCGTCTTGAAGAAGTGGTCAAACATGTCGGTGCTCTGGACGCGGGTGTTGTCGAAACGCTCGCGACTTTTGAAGCAGCCGACTGGCCAGAAGATTTTCACCCGTTCCGTGATCGACTGGTGACATCGGCTACAGCCGTCATTCGTGCTTATGAAGAATTGCGTGCCGCCCTTGATGACCCCGCCAATGCGATCATGTCTGCCTATAAAGCATTGCGCCATTCGTCCCGCGCTTTAGAAGCGCTTTATCCTGTTGCAGCCGTGCTGCCGCCAGTCAGCCGCTTCTTTCTGGAAGATGCTCAGCGGGACGATGCATCGCTGATTGAGGCGTTGGCGGTAGAGCGGACTGATGATGTGAGTGTTGGTGTTCATCATTTTGGCAATGAGAAAAAAGAACGCGGCGGCTTTTCGCTCTACGTGCCGGAAAATTATGACCCGGCCAAAACCTATCCCCTCATGGTGGCTCTGCATGGCGGCAGTGGACACGGGCGTGATTTCTTGTGGTCCTGGATCAGCGCCGCGCGCAGCCGGGGTGTGATCCTACTTAGCCCCAGTTCAAGCGATGCCACCTGGTCGCTCATGGGGGAGGATGAAGACAGCCCCAATCTGGAGCGCATGGTGGCGCATGTCACTGAAAACTGGTCGGTGGACACAGACAAACTACTCCTCACCGGCATGAGTGATGGGGGTACGTTCACTTACGTGCAGGGTCTGCAGACAGACTCCAGGTTCACACATCTTGCACCTATCGCTGCAAGCTTCCATCCGTTCTTGCTGGAAGTGGTCGAAGGGGAGCGCCTGAAGGGCCTTCCGATATACCTGACCCACGGGGCCAAAGACTGGATGTTTCCCATCGACATTGCGCGCACAGCACATCGCGCGCTCGCCGGCGGCGGCGCGGACATTGTCTATCGCGAGATAGGCGACCTCAGTCATACCTATCCGCGCGATGAAAATGCCCGCATCCTTGATTGGTTCCTGGACGGCAAGCGTCCAGAAGCAACTGCGGCTTCTTAAGCAGAGGCACTCGGTCTAGCGGAAACCGCGGCGTGCCAGCGCATGAGATCTGTATGTGCATCGGTTGGCGTGACCTTCACCCATTTGGCGAAATCGACCACAACCTGTGCGGTGATGTCCGCATAGCTATAAGTGTCGATGGCCACAAACTCCCGGTCTTTCAAACGTCCATCCAGCGTGTCCATAAAGACTGTCAGGCGTTCTCTGCCCCGTGCTGCAAGCTCCGGGATCTGTGCGTAGTTGACCGGACCGGTTGTCGCGCGATCTTTCATCCCCGGCGACGAGTTCCGGAGCGTCTCAGCGACCGCTGACAGCCCTTCCATCAACATCCGCGATTGCCAGTTGGCCACCGTGCCCTTTTCTTCCGGTGTGACCCCCAGGAGTGGCGGCTCGGGATAAGCGGCTTCCAGATAGGCCGCGATCCCGTCATTTTCGGTGAAGGTCGTTCCGTCGTCCAATTTCAGGACAGGGATGGTGCAAGCAGGATTGATGGCCTTGAACTCATCGGTCATCTGTTCGGCTTTTGCCATATCCACTTGAATGGTTTCAGCGGTGACGCCTTTTTCGGCCATGAAGATGCGGGCGCGGCGCGGACTGGGCGCAGGTGTGTAGTCGTAAAATGTCAGGGCCATGGAGGCCTCCCTATTGCCGCTTTTGGGTGCGGTCTGATTTTCGATTGCAGAACTCTATCTGGAACAGGTCGCTCTGTGCAGCCTCAAAGGCCACCAGCAACAGTTTCAATGTTGAGTTGACCTGCAAGCCCAGCGTCCCGATGAACTTCAATCGCCTTATAGGCATCCGACATGGTCATTTCGAGCATGGCCTTTCGTGAGGGATATTGCACACAGGCAATCATGTCCCAATCATCCCCTACATCTCCGATAAGCGTCATGGTCACGGCACCGCCATAGATCATTTTGCCGCCAAGGCCCTTCACAATTTTGGAAACTTCGGCGCCGTAGCGTCCATAAGCCTCAGCGCCGCTGATTTCAGGATCTCGACCGTCGGCATATTGAGCGTTGTCATGAAACTTCAGCAGGTTGACCATCACGACCGGCCCCTCAACGGACCCACTGGTCCATTCTTTGATCTGCGCTTCGTTAGGGCGCGTTGCATTTACGACATCCATTTTCCCGCTCCTTCTGATATCAACAGTCATGAAAGTACCTATTTTTGACACTATATGTGTCATTAGTTACTCTCGTCTAGTGCGATAGAAGCCAGGAGAACCTCAGGTGTCCATCATAGAAGAGAAGACAACACAGCACGTTGATGGTCGGCTGAACCGCAGCACGCGGACCCGCGCGGCAATCGTGGAGGCAATGGTCGCGCTCATCGGCGAAGGCAATATGTCGCCGACAAGCGAAGACGTGGCGCTGCGCGCAAATGTTGGCCTGCGTACGGTCTTTCGACATTTTGAAGATATGGAAACGCTCTATCAGGAGATGGATCAGGTTATCAAAGCTCGTGTCTTTCCCGACTTTGACCTGGAACTTCTCGTCGGTGACCTGGAAACAAGGGCCCGCGTCCTCATTTTGCGACGGTCACATATATTCTCAACCGTGCACCCCTTTATGTCATCGACCATCGCGCGAAAATGGCGATCTGAATATCTGACACAGTCACACGAAGCGTTTGCAACTCTTCAACGGACCTTCCTTTTGGACAATCTTCCCGAACTGCAGGACCTATCAGTGCCTTTACAACATGCCGCAGACCAGGTTGCGTCTTACGAATCCTGGAGCCGCATGCACGATGTGCAGCAACTCAGCGTTGACGACATTGTTGAAGCCCAACTTGCCGGTGTGCTCGCGATCATCCGCGGCGCCTAAATCCAATTCCGCAGAGCGGAATTCATCAAATCAACCACTGATGGTTTGACCTCAATCCCCTAAAAATTGATGCTGCAGGTCTGCGCGGATGGCGCAGCAAATGGAGGGGACGCGTCATGGTCGCGAAGAGCTTTAAGACATATCTGTTGGGTACAGCGGCGGCGTTAACGCTCGCTATTGGCGGCCAAACTGCCAACGCGGCAGACACAGAACTGCTGTGGGGTGACACCCACCTTCACACGTCTTACTCGTTTGATGCC
>JAJFGY010000041.1 GCA_021775935.1 Alphaproteobacteria bacterium | reverse complement strand
AACTCAAAACCACACTCGCAGCCTCCCATCCCTATCAGGAATGGTTGGATCGGGGTCAATTGGTCCTGGAAGACCTGCCAGATCCAAAAAACCCTGTGACACCGCGTGTGCATGCCGAGCTGCTCGATTGTCAGCAGGCATTTGGTTACACCCAGGAAGATCTCAGTCTCCTGATGGCGCCTATGGCTGAAACCGGCCAGGAAGCCATCGGCTCCATGGGAACAGACACACCCATCGCAGCACTATCTGGTCATTCCAAGCCGCTCTATAGCTACTTCCAGCAGCTTTTTGCCCAGGTAACAAACCCGCCCATCGACCCTATTCGGGAAGAAACGGTGATGTCGCTCGTGTCCCTCATTGGACCACGCCCCAATCTGCTTGAGCCCCACTCCGCAGGCGACCAGAAGCGCCTGGAAGTCCGTCAGCCCATCCTCACCAATGGGGACCTGGAGAAAATCCGGACCATTGGCGACATTCCAGACAATAACTTCCGCGCTGTGACCCTCGACATCACGTACGATGCCGCCCAAGGGGCTGAAGGCATGGAAGCCGCACTCAAGGAGCTCTGCAAAGAAGCCGAAAAAGAAGTTCGGGCTGGCGACAACATTATCATCCTGTCAGATCGCCTGATTTCCGCCGATCGCATTGCAATCCCGGCGCTTCTGGCCACGGCAGCAGTACATCATCACCTCATCCGCAAGGAATTGCGGACAGCTGTCGGCATCGTCGTTGAAACGGGCGAAGCACGAGAAGTTCATCACTTCGCCTGCCTCGCAGGCTTCGGCGCTGAAGCTGTAAACCCCTATCTGGCATTTGAAACCCTGATCGATGCCAAGGCGCGCCTATCGGCTGACCTGAATGATGAGGAAATCACCAGCCGCTACATTAAGGCGGTGAACAAGGGCCTGTTGAAGGTGATGTCCAAAATGGGCATCTCCACCTACCAGTCCTATTGTGGCGCTCAGATTTTCGATGCTGTCGGCCTCACCACAGAGTTTGTGAAAAAATACTTCACGGGCACATCTACAACCATCGAAGGTGTGGGCCTCGCAGAGATTGCGGAAGAAACAGTCCGCCGCCACGCCGATGCATTCGGCAATGTACCTGTGTTGGAAGATGCACTGGCCGTCGGAGGTGATTACGCCTACCGCGTCCGTGGGGAAGAGCATGTCTGGTCTCCTGATTCCATCCGGGACCTGCAGCACGCTGTCCGCGGCTCATCAAAGGAAGACTACAAGTCCTTCGCCAGAGCAGTGAACGTACAAAACGAACACCTCTTCACCATCCGCGGCCTCTTCGACATCAAGAAAGCTGAAGATGATGGCCGGACGCCCGTGCCGCTGGCCGACGTCGAAGACGCGAAAGAAATCGTAAAACGCTTTGCAACCGGTGCCATGTCCTTTGGCTCCATCAGCCGTGAAGCTCACACAACCCTTGCGGTGGCGATGAACCGTATTGGCGGTAAATCAAACACCGGTGAGGGCGGCGAAGAAGTTGACCGCTTTACGCCAATGCCAAATGGCGACAGCATGCGCTCTGCAATCAAGCAGGTTGCATCCGGGCGCTTCGGAGTGACTGCGGAATATCTTGTGAATTCCGACATGATCCAAATCAAGATGGCTCAGGGCGCAAAGCCTGGCGAAGGCGGCCAGCTGCCGGGTCACAAAGTGGATGCGGTGATCGCCAAGGTGCGTCACTCGACGCAGGGCGTGGGACTGATCTCTCCTCCGCCCCACCATGATATTTACTCCATTGAAGATCTGGCGCAGCTCATCTTCGACCTGAAGAACGTGAACCCATCAGCAGACATCAGCGTCAAGCTGGTGTCTGAAGTGGGTGTCGGCACAGTTGCTGCTGGCGTCTCAAAAGCGCGTGCTGACCATGTGACAATCTCTGGTTATGAAGGCGGCACGGGTGCGAGCCCCCTGACATCGATCAAACACGCAGGCAGCCCCTGGGAAATCGGCCTTGCCGAAACCCACCAGACCCTCGTCATGAACCGCTTGCGGGATCGCATCACTGTTCAGGCTGATGGCGGCCTTCGCACCGGGCGCGATGTCATCATCGCAGCGCTCCTGGGCGCCGATGAGTTTGGTTTCTCAACGGCTCCGCTTATTGCTGCGGGTTGCCTGATGATGCGCAAATGCCACCTCAACACCTGCCCTGTTGGCATCGCGACCCAGGACCCGGTCCTTCGCAAGCGTTTTGTCGGCGCGCCGGAACATGTCATCAACTATTTCTTCTTCGTTGCAGAAGAAGTTCGTGAATTGATGGCAGAGCTCGGCTATCGCACCTTCAATGAAATGATTGGCCAGATGCAGATGCTCGATAAGCGCCGCGCCGTCGACCACTGGAAAGCGAAGGGCCTCGATTTCTCGCGCCTCTTCCACAAACCAGTTGCTGCGGAAGGTGTGGGCACCTACCGGACGCAGGCACAAGATCACAATATTGATGAGATCCTCGACCGGAAGCTGATCGAATTGGCTGAGCCCGCAATTTCCGATGGCAAGGCAGTTTCCATCAACCTGCCCATCAAAAACACAGACCGCACCGCTGGTGCAATGCTCGGCGGCGAGATCGCCAAGCGGCATGGTCACAAAGGACTGGTCGAAGACCTCGTTCATATCAAGCTCAAGGGCACAGCAGGCCAAAGCTTCGGCGCTTGGGTCACCCGTGGCGTCACCATGGAACTGGAAGGCGACGGCAACGACTATGTTGGCAAGGGCCTCTCAGGTGGTCGCCTGATCGTCTATCCGCCAAAAGAAGCGCTGCAAATCGTTCCGGAAGAAAGTATCATCGTTGGCAATACTGTTCTCTACGGCGCTGTCGAAGGAGAATGCTACTTCCGCGGCGTGGCGGGCGAACGCTTCGCCGTCAGAAACTCCGGCGCCATCGCCGTTGTTGAAGGAGCTGGCGATCACTGCTGTGAATACATGACAGGCGGTGTTGTCGTCGTTCTAGGTGAAACAGGTCGCAACTTCGCTGCTGGCATGTCAGGCGGTATCGCCTACGTGCTGGACGAGGACGGTCAGTTTGAACGTCGCTGCAACATGGCCATGGTCGACCTCGAGCCTGTCTTGGCCGAAGAAGAAGTCAATCAGGACCGTCATCACCAGGGCGGTGACCTGGAAACCCATGGTCGGGTGGATGTCATGTCTGACATGACACGCTTTGACGGGGAACGCCTACGCCAGCTGATCGAAAATCATGCGCACTACACAAACTCCTCTCGTGCGCAGACGATCCTGGAAAATTGGGATGATTATCTGCCTAAGTTCCGGAAGGTTATGCCGGTTGAATATCGCCGCGCCCTTCAAGAATTGGCAGCAAAACAGGCCGAACAGCCGCAGCTCGCAGTGGCCGGAGAATAAGCATGGGTAAAGTAACTGGGTTTCTAGAAATTGATCGTCGCGACCGCACAACACGGCCAGCGGCCGATCGCGTGCGCGAATTCAAGGAATTTGTCATTCCGCTCGGCCAGGAAGGCACCAAGGAGCAAGCCGCGCGCTGCATGGATTGCGGCATCCCGTTTTGTCACAATGGCTGCCCGGTCAACAATCAGATCCCTGACTGGAACGATCTCGTTTACCGCGACGAATGGCAGAATGCGCTGAGCAACCTGCACTCAACAAACAATTTCCCGGAATTCACCGGTCGCATTTGCCCCGCACCCTGCGAGGCATCCTGCACACTGAACCTCATCGACGCCCCGGTTACGATTAAAACCATCGAGTGCGCGATTGTGGACCGGGGATGGGACGAGGGCTGGATTGCTCCCCAGCCTGCAGAACACAAACTCGGAAAAAAAGTCGCCGTCATCGGCGCAGGGCCTGCAGGCATGGCCTGCGCACAGCAGTTAGGACGCACAGGCTACGATGTGCATCTCTATGAGAAGAACGCGAAAGCCGGCGGTCTCCTGCGCTACGGCATTCCAGACTTCAAAATGGAGAAGCATCATATCGACAAGCGCGTTGAGCAAATGGAAGGCGAAGGCGTCACCTTCCACTACAACGCCAATGTGGGTGTCGATGTTTCTTCCAAAGACCTGATGAAAGAATATGATGCCGTCGTCGTCTCTGGTGGTGCGGAATACCCCCGTGACCTCCCTATTGAAGGCCGTGATCTGGCCGGTGTGCATTTCGCCATGGACTTCCTGCCACAGCAGAACCGTCGTGTGGGTGGTGAAGCACTTGGGAATGTCGAGCCCATCATGGCAAACGGCAAACACGTCATCGTCATTGGCGGCGGGGACACTGGGTCTGACTGCATCGGCACGTCGGTGCGTCACGGCGCATTGTCTGTGACCCAGCTTGAAATCATGCCGATGCCGCCGGAAAAAGAAGACAAGCTCATGACGTGGCCTGATTGGCCGTTAAAGCTGCGCACATCATCGAGCCACCAAGAAGGTGCTGAGCGTGAGTTCGCTGTCATGACTCAAAAACTCACCGGGCCAGATGGCAATGTGGAAAAACTCCACTGCATCCGCGTAGACGAGAAGATGCAGCCAATCGCTGGGACAGAATTTGAACTGAAAGCAGATCTTGTCCTGCTTGCCATGGGGTTCATTCACCCTGTCCATGAGGGTCTTTTGACAGAGCTTGGCGTTGAATTGGACGGGCGTGGCAATGTCGCAGCAGACACATCCACGTATCAGTCCAGTGACGAGAAAGTTTTTGCCTGTGGTGATATGCGCCGCGGACAATCACTGGTGGTCTGGGCCATCCGCGAAGGGCGGCAATGCGCCAGAGAAGTAGATGTCTTCCTTACCGGGTCGAGCAACCTTCCCCGGTAGAGCTGGAGATCAGGAACCCGACGTTTCCAAGACCGCGCCGCGCAACAAGCCGGTGCGGTCTTTTTCATGGGCCTCGCCAGCCTGCTCAATAACACCCAGGCGCAGATCGGGCTCCACGATAAGAGCGTCGCTCCAGGAGCGCTGAACAAGCTCACCGACATAGGCCCGTATATCGGCCAACAGTGCGGCAACTCCATGCCGCTCCATCTCACCATGCCAGGTTTCTGCCATAACAATGACGGTGTCTTGTACAGGCCCAATCGATAGCCCCTGAACAAGTTGCACCAACCCTGCACTGTTCAGAAGCAGAAGCACCAGCACGGTCACGACGAAGGCGCGGCGCACCCGCGCAACACTTTTGCGGGTCATATCTTCGTCCCGAATATCGGCTTTGGAAAGTGCGGCCCAGCCCTCTTCCAAAGCACCAAGATTGTCGAAGCGTTCCACAACGCCTTCCATCTCAAGAGGAGTAATTGCATTCATGTGTCACCCCCTAGAACTGGAAATAGATGAAGGGCGCAACGCCCTCGGGCGCAATCGCCCAGATGAAAAACACAGCCGCACCAAATGCCGGTCCGAGTGCTGGTGAAGGCAACCATTTCACACCCGAACCAATCCAGCGACCTAGAGACGGCGGCGTGAAATGAAACGCCAACGCACCTGCAATCAGCAGGGCCAGGAACGGTGTTGCATGCTGAACGGGTGTAGACCAGTCACCAAACCCAACCAGATAGTCAAAGGCGAGGCCAAAGCTCTCGGCCCGGAAGAATATCCAGGCAAAGCAGACCAGATGGAACGTGAGTACCACACCCACGACCCAACTTGCCGCATCTGAGAGGCGTGAAGCGGGTTGCGGCTCTCCATCAACAGGTGGGGCCAGCGCTGAGAAGCGTCGACGCACATACCGCTCAACACCCAACATCGCACCGTGGAAGGTTCCCCAGAACACGAACGTCCAGGCCGCCCCGTGCCACAAGCCACCCAGAAACATGGTCAGGAAAAGATTGCGGTAGGTGCCAAACTCACCCTTCCGGCTGCCCCCCAACGGAATATAGAGATAATCGCGAAGCCAGCTGGACAGGGAGATATGCCAGCGGCGCCAGAACTCCTGCAAAGAGGCCGAACGGTAGGGCTGGTTGAAGTTGGCATCGAACCGGTAGCCGAGAAGTGCAGCAATCCCGATGGCAATGTCGCTATATCCGGAAAAGTCACAATAGATCTGGATGGCATAGCCATAGACACCCACCAGCAGATCCACAGCGCCCAAAACACTTGGGTCAAAAAACACAGGATCAACTAGTTCAGTTGCCAGATAATTGGCAATCACCATCTTCTTGATGAGCCCCGACAGGATCAATGTGATCCCGAGCCCCACCATGGCCGGTGTTAGGGAAGGCTTTTCTTCCAGCTGCGGTAGAAAGTGCGCCGCGCGGACAATCGGCCCTGCCACCAATTGTGGAAAGAAGGAGATGTAGAGACAAACATCAACCACAGAGCGCTGAGCAGCAACATCACGCCGGTAAACATCCACCACATAGGAAATTCCCTGGAAGGTGAAGAAAGATACGCCGACCGGAAGAATAACTTCCAGGAACGGAAGGTCGCGCTCCAAGCCCAGAACCACAAGAATATCGTCCAGGCTCTCCAGGAAGAAGCCGTAATATTTGAAGAAGCCCAGCACACTGAGATTAGCGATCACCGCGAGCGCAACGATGAACCGGCGCAGCCCGTCTCGCTCAAGCCCGCCTAGGGCACGACCAAACAGATAGTTTGCCAGTGAAGAGAGCGCGAGCAGGCCGACAAACCGCCAGTCCCACCAACCGTAAAATGTATAGGAGGCCGCGAGCAGGAAAAGTTTGCGCAGATCCGCCGTCCGCCGCAGCTCCCAGCTGATGGCAAACACGATCAGAAAAAATATACCGAATTCCAATGTCGGAAATAGCATTCCGCCGCCCAGAACGATCCTGTTTCATATCAAATCAAACGAACCGCTCTAGTCCCTTCCTGTATCTCGTTTCCGGACGGATAAGCGGTCCCGCTTATCCTGGAAACGCGCTAGGCCCCTACCGTTTCGCCCCATGAGCCAAGGGTTAACAGTGCCCCCAGCATGACAAGAGAGTGTCCCGCGAACCGCGCAAAACCACAACGTTAGGGTGATATTTACGTTAACGCGCAGAGGCCCCGATCTCTGCCTATTCGGCCAGGCGTCGACGACAAACCAGCGCGTCATAGGGGCGGATCAACCGCTCCCAGAGCTTGGCAGCCATAAGATCAGCTCCGGCGGGCGTTAAATGCACATGATCGCCATATGCCAAGGGTGGTTCGTTGAAGACATATTGATGAATGGCACAAGCACCACCCATTGCGGCGGCCCCATCCCAATAAGCAAGTCCCTGGGCGCGGGCGACACTCTTTTGAACGTCCTGCACATCACTCAGTTTCGGTGGTGCATGCCATCTGCCAAGAACCGGGTCCATATCACCGCTGAGATCCGCATATGTGGCACGTTCATGAAGCGCCAGCGGTTGGCAAGGCAATGCAGCTCGGGAAGCTGCTTGTGTCGACACACGCAGCTCAGCCCAGGCGGGCAGACGAGCCCCGTCAAAGGCACCGAGCAGGAGGATGGTCGCCTTCGGAAGCTGCGCTTTCAGCATCTGAACCCGGCGCTCGAGCTTCAGACGATAGAGATCAAGATCAAGCGCATCATCAAAGCCCTCATTCGTCCCATATCCCAGGAGAATAAGGTCTGGCTGCAGGGTGGCCAGTTCTGCTGCCACAATGCTGGCATCCCATGCATCCATCACCCGCAAAGTTGCCCCGGGGATGCCCTGAGCCTCATAAACAATGCCAGGTCCAGCCCCCTCGCCGCCCCAACCAAGAAGAGACACAGGGCCATCACCAGCAGGACGCACCAGAACACGCTGAGCCATAGGCACTTCAACGCTCAATTGCATCAGGCGTGGCGCCACGCCGTTCGTTTCGAAATGTCCGGCGGGAGCACCATCAACATCCAGCAACAGAGATCCACCGCCTGGCTGTTGGAGGACATTGAGCAGCACTTTCTGAAGCGGAACGCCGTCTTCGATAGTAAAACTCATCCAGTCTTCGGATGATGCACTCTCAGTCCGATAGCCTGAAAGGCCAAAGGGACCAACGCCAATGCCAGACAGGCTGGAAAAACTAGTCCATCCATCGCTGGCCTCAATAGAGATCCCCTGACGGCGGTAATAAGGAAAAGGTTTGCCCGGCGGGAGCTGGCCCCTCCCCGCATCACCAAAACGCGCCGCAAATCGGCGCTGCAAGGAGCCGGAAAACCGATCACCGGCAATATGGCTATCGCCCAAATGCAGAATGCGGAGAGTATCGAACCCAGCCCCACGCTCAAGCGCATACAGCCGGTCATAGAAGGCGCTGAGCGCTGGGTCGGCGGGTGTCGATGGATCACAAGGCTCCGAGACACATCCGCTGACCAGGAGCGCCAGCAAGCCCACAATCCACCTATGGATCAGCGTGCCAATTTTCAGAGGGGTCGCTTTCAGAGGGGTCGCTTTCAGAGTCTGGGCCAACGCCAATCATCCGCCCGACCAGGCCGAAGCCCCGGCACATTGACAGGTTTTGTCTCAACTGAGGACGCCACAAGTGGTTCAGGCTCGCCAGACGGTGAAGCAGGCTGCACAGGCTCGACTTGAGCTTGCTCTAATGGCAGCTCAGTCTCCAAACTTGAACGCTGAAGAGGCGCGTCGCCTCCCGGCAATATGCCCGCGTTTCGATCGCGCACAAGATCATCTGCAACAACCGATGCCAGCACCCTGTATCCAGCAAGCGTAAAGTGAATACCATCATCTGCACGCAAGAGCCTGCGTCGACCATTTGTGTCAGGTCCATAGGCTTGATAAGCGCCAGATGCGTTCGCCAGATCATTCCATGTGGGAATAAAGGGAACACCATTCGCGGCAGCCCGCTCTTCATAGATCGTATTGAAATAGCGCATGTCGCCGCCAAACCGCGGACTGCGCATCACCGGCAGGCCAACCCAATAAACCAGAACCCCCCGGTCCTTCAGAGACCTCGTGAACTGATCAACCCGCTCCTTATAGGCAGCTTCCCAACCAGGTGCGCGCAGACGGTGCCGGTGTCCCTGGTCATCAACCAATACCTGCCGGTCATTGGTCCCGATCATAACGACAGCAATATCGACCTGCTCTTCCGCGAGCACTTTTTCAACTTCAGCGTTCCAATCGAAATAATCCCGGCGCACAAAGCCCGTCGACACTTTCGACCGTTTGGTAATATTGAAGCGAGGGTCACCCTTAAGTTCTCGGTACAGACCAGCCCACAGGCCATCGCCGAGGGAGTCTCCCAGAATGACAACATTCATGATCCGGTCGAGCAAAGGCTCCCGGCCTGGATTCCCACCCCGACCACCATTGCGATCTCCCGGGCCCACAATCGGCGGCATAATGGAAACCGGACTATTGGGCGCAGGTACGTGGGGTGTCAGCGCCACACTTCTGGCAATCGCCGGACGCGGCAGGGGGATGGGCGCAGAAACTGTCCCAAACCCGCCAGGTTCAGCCCGTGACGGCCATGCCCATAGCGCTGCGGCCAGAAACAGAAACAACGCCAGTGCAAACCGGAAAAACCATTTAAATTCAGTACTTTGCGCGCGCAACGCCCCATCCCTTACAAAAACCATCGACCGGCCTGTCCCATTTTGAGACAGCTTTTTGCCCTTACAAGAGGGACCAGTGCAGCAGCCGTGCCGGACGGCCGCCATATTCATAGCCAGAAGAGTGTAAGAGGGTTGAGCGCCGCTGCCAATCCGCTATCGCGCGCCTGATATTGCGCCTGAAAAACTGTCATACAGCGGTGCGGAGGATCTCGCTGACAATACGCTCAAGGTCGTTCAGGGACGAACAGACCACTGCCTTGTCACAATGGGGGCTGAGCCGTTTCATCTCAGAATCCCCCGTATTCCAAAGAGTTTTCCCCTCCGGATTAAGCCACAAAACGCGTTTCGCCCGATCATGAACCTTGTCCAGAATATCAGCGCGCGGGTCCCCAAAGTTGGATCGCGCATCCCCCAGGATCAGCACGGTCGTCCGGTGGTCGATATCGTCGAGCGCAATAGCCTCGAAATCCTCAAACGCGCGGCCGTAATCAGTCGACCCACCCCCGTGAACGCTGAGGGCCTCTGCAATCGCCGCATCGATTTTCTTCTCAGCAAAAAGGTCCGTCACCTCGCCCAGCTGATTTGAAAAAGCAAAGGCGCGCACCTTCGGCAAGACTTCCGTAAGGGAATACAGAAACATCAACAGGAAGGTCGCGTATTGCGCAACAGATCCGGACACATCACAGATCGCGACGACTTTGGGGCGGTCAACTTTCGTCTGTTTCCAGGCGATATCAAACATCAGGCCGTCATACTCGATGTTCTGGCGGATGGTTCGGCGCACATCGAGCTGACCGCGGCGTGACTTTTTCTTGCGCCGCGAGTTGAGCGCCAGAAGACGCTTCGCCATTTTGCGCACGAGTGCCTGCATCAGCTTGAAATCGCGCCGATCCACATTGGAAATATTGATCTTGGAGAGAACCTCTTCCCGAAGTTGGCGGCCAGCGTTCGCGGTATACAGTTCCAACTGCCGTTCCACATAATCACGCACTTCAAGGCGAAATGCTTCGCGCAACTCCCGCAAGTTCTCTGCGCGCGCCTCTCCTGCCGACGATCCTGATCGCTGTTCCTGATTGATGGTCTCGTTGAGGCCATCCAACCCCATCGCTTCCATAATCCGCCGTGTAAAGAGCCCGCGCTGTGTAAAAAGCCTGATCCTATCCGCGCCAACTTCGCGGCCAGCCGCGGCGAGCTGTCCCTGCAATTCCACATCGTCGCCATTTTCCAGCAGCGCCGTCAGGTCTCGATCAGGTGGTGCCGCGCTGTTTTCCGCTGCCCCCTCTCGGTCATCAGACCCTGATCCGCCAGAGCCAGGTGCCGAACCGCTGTCGCTTGGCTGCCCACTGCCCTCGCTCTCCCCACCTTCACCGTCATCTTCTTCGCCTTCCTCACCCGTACCACTCCCGTCTTCAGGAGCCTGTTGGTCTTGAGCATCATTTTCATTGCTCGCAGGTTTCGGCGGCTTGAATTGATCAAACGCAAAGAACTGGTCAAAGCAATCGTCAAAGGCGAACTTTTCTTCGTCTGTCTTGGCAAGCACTTGGCTCAGCGCATCTTTCAGCACCTGCCTGTCTGCAAAGCCCACCAGCTCAGCCACACGGCCAGCATCAACGCTCTCGGAAATGGAGACCCGTACGTCCTGAGCGCGCAAAGCGCGCACGAAGTTAGAGAGAACCTGGCTCATCGCATCACTCCGCTTCCCATCACTCTGCCGCGGCGCGGGCCTTAGTCGTCAGCGCATTAATATCGCCATCAATATTGTCGATATCATCCTGGAACTTGAGCAGAACATTGAGCGTATTGCGCACCATGTCGGAATCCAGCTCCTTGGCATGGAGCAATACAAGCGTACGTGCCCAATCGATGGTCTCGCTGACCGCAGGAACTTTTTTCAGTTCCAACTCACGGAGGTTTTGTACGAAAGAAATGAGCTGCTTGCGCAGTCCCTCTTCTACCTCTGGCACCCGCGAGGTGATGATCCGTGTCTCAAGATCTGCATCAGGAAAGGGAATGTAGAGGTGAATACAACGTCGCTTCAACGCATCACCAATTTCACGCGTATTGTTCGATGTGAGAAACACAATCGGCGAGCTCTTAGCTTTGATCGTGCCAAGCTCTGGAACCGTGATTTGATACTCAGAAAGAAGTTCCAGCAAAAACGCCTCGAACTCATCATCTGACTTATCGATCTCGTCTATGAGCAGAACAGACCCGTTTTCAGACCAGAGTGATTTCAAGAGCGCCCGTGGCTCAAGAAATTCTTCGGAGAAAAACGTGTCATCAAATTCGTGCAGCCGCTCCATAGAAGCCGCAAGGCCTTGTGCGCCTTCCATCAGGTCGCCCAGCTTCTCCTTCAGCACCTGCGTGTAGAGAAGCTGCTTGCCATACTTCCATTCGTACAATGCTTTGGCTTCGTCCAGACCCTCGTAGCACTGAAGACGAATAAGTTCGAGATTGAGATATTCAGACGTTGCCTTGGCAAGCTCAGTCTTGCCCACACCTGGAGGCCCCTCAACAAGGATCGGCTTGTCCAAATTACGGGCGAGGAAAATGGCCGTCGCGATATGCGCGTTACAAATGTAACCCTCTTTCGCAAAGCCGTCCTGAATGTCAGTGATTTCTACTCTTGGCGCTGTCACGTCGTCTCTTTCTCAAATCATTCAATGTCGGTTGGGGCGGACAATATCACAGGAGACCGGGCAAGCACCCCCTGAATAGAGGTCAGAAAGAGAGAATTATCTTATCGATTTAACGCAGCGGCACGCAGGACTTTGCGAACGACAGCAGCCTGGTCGACCGCCCCCATCTTCGTCTTGATGTGAGAAAACTGCGTTCGAACCGTTGCCATGCTGACGCCCATCTCTGCCGCATAGTCAGCTAAAGATGTACCCCCCGCAAAACGTGCGGCAAGCTCTGCCTCTCGTGGTGAAAGCCTGTACCAGGTGCATAGGCCCGCCTCATCAACCACGACGTCACAATCATCATCAGAAAATAATTGAAGAACAGCGACAGGCGGCGCTATCTCATCCGCACTCATCGCTTCCAGTCTGTAACAACTGAGAAACAGGGGAGGTCGCCCCCCCATCTCAAGGCGGCCAAGAGAAAATCGATCAGGCGCAGACGATTTCGTCTTCCCAAGAAACTGCCTGCCAAGAACACTTTCAAGAGTTTCTTCTACCTCGTTGGACACGCCAACCAAGCGACCGTTGCGACGAACCATATATGCACCATCTTCCAGAATTGCCTGTGCCCGTTTGTTCGCATGCAGGACATACCTGCTTGCCGTCAGCACAATCATTGGCTGTGTGTCGTCAGAGAAGATCCTGGAAAACCAATCATGGTCCAGCTGATCCTGCGTCGCCACTGCTCCATGGGACAATCGTTTTTCAATGAATGACCAGACCCAATCAGGTCCATGTTCTTTCGCCCAGGCAAACATCTCCTCCACCCGCTCACGCATATGCGGTTGAATATTGTCTTGAACGATTTCGAGATAGTCGTCTTTCAAAGCATCGGGTGTTGCTCTGTTTGCTGCCCGCTTTCGTCCTGAATGGCCGCGCACGAAGTGGCCAATGTTTGCAAAGACTGCCTCCATTTGCGCGGAGAAAGGCTGGTCTTTCTGCAAGGTTTCAGGAACATCATCCCAATAGTTGAGTTGAACCGGCACCTGCGCCAGCTTGGCTTGCTCTGCCAGCAGACGCGCGTCATCTGCCAGAATATCAGTGACATTTGCATGAATACTCATAGGTGGCAGACCAGAAAGGTTTGCAAACACAGGTGACGCCAAGGGATCGCGCGGATCAGCTCCCTGCAGATAATCGGTCAGCAGGGTCGACAGAAGTTCCAGATCTGAGACCCGTCCGTCATCTTTGATATTGCTGACATAGGTGCCGCCCATCATGGTGAGGTCCACCCAGGGAAACAGAGTCACGACCCCCCCGGGCAGGGGCAGGCCTTGATCACGCAAAGACAGCAACGCAGCAAGCGCAATTGAAGCACCCGCAGTATCGCCCATAACAATGATCCGATGAGCATCAGCTCCCGCACTCAAGAGGTGCCGATATGTTGCAACAATATCTTCAATCGCAAGCGGAAAGGGGTGCTCGGGCGCCAGCGCATAGCGCGGGAGCAGAACGTCCCCCTTAATTTCTGCGGCCAACCTGCAGGCGATTTTTTCGTGAGACGGGCCCGGGTTCATGACAAAGGTGCCGCCATACACATAGAGGACAATCGGTGACCCACCATCCGCACGGTCCGACTGAAACCTGGCCGCGTCAAAGGGCAGACCTTCTTCCAGAAACTGCTTCACGCCGCTCTCATCCAAATCTGGTTCCTCTTAAGAGTATCCATCGGCGAATTCGGTGACACATCATCACAAATGATGATGCCAGAAATCGGCGAAAGTGAAACTCTAATGACGACATAACTCTCTGGTGGGGATCGCTATGCATAGAGAAATGGGGAAAAAGCTGGGCTTTTGGAGCATTGGCGCGATTGCCGCAATGACCGTATCAGGCACGGCGGCACTTGCGTCCCCCGGCTGCGATGCCGCGAATGCAGGCACTTTCAACAGAACCGCCCCCGCCAATACCAATGTGTTTGCCCAGACAGGGGGCGTTTTCGAACCCGGTGACACGATTTTCGCGACCGTCACCGGGACACCTCTTGGTGTTGGCGTCGACCTTCTCCCTGGACCAGAAGGCATCCTGTTTGTGAACGGAGCAAATGCATCAGGCTCCCGTCTCATTACAACGAATGGACCACGCACAATCGACATCACGCTGGCTGGCGGCCCCGGCGGACCGGCAGTCCTCACATTCCGTTGCACTGCAGCTGGTGCTGGCCCTGGGGCGGGAACACCCGACGCCACAGATCAATCCGACACCGCAACAAACACCACGACAACCTCAGTGATTGTCGAAGACGCTGTTGTGAACGGAATTGTCGACAGCGCCTCGCAAGAAGACCCCGGCCCAACCTCGATCGACACCGCAGCGCAAGAAGCAGCGAACAACCTCAGAACAGAGCAGATTGCTCTGGAAGAACGGCAAGCGGAACTTGAAGCTGACATCAAGCACTTCAAGACCAACCCGCAGTCTTTCATACATCAAGGGGGTTATGATGCCAGTGGCCTGGCAGTGGTGGGGGGCATTGGCGACCAACTGGGCGTTTTTGATGCATCCACTGAAGCGGGCAATGCCGAAGCAGATTGGCTCGCAGATGCCGAAGCTGAACTGAAAGCAAATACTGCACGCCAGTCAGCAATCGACGACAAGTTGAGCGACCTTCCAAAGCCAACCGTCGGTCCCCAACCCGACTTCACACCCGCTGATCCGGAAGACCTGGGCGACGGGGAGAACCTCTTGTTTGTTGGCCGCGATCCATTTAGTCGTGCTTTGGCGCGGTATCGGGGTTTCCGGTTGGACGTAGCTGATACCGGCGAAGGCTTTGGCGACAGCGTGAAGCCTCTCTCCTTCACAAGAACCTTGTCTTCCACCATCGTCGGCTGGGTCCGGGCTGTCTATACGGACTATGAGCAGGACGATGCCTCACAGCAGGAGGGTGATAACATTCTGGTCGCCCTCGGTGTGCACAAGGACTTTAACGACGAACTGCGCATCGGGCTCTTTGCCACCACCACCTGGGGAGATGTTCAGTCTCCCGTCAACGCCCTCGACATTGATAGCCAGGGCTACTCGCTGGGC
>JAJFGY010000005.1 GCA_021775935.1 Alphaproteobacteria bacterium | reverse complement strand
CTATGAAGTCTCCACCATGGAAGAGATGGCGCCACAGGGCGACATCTTCATTACCTGCACAGGTAACAAAGACATCATCACCGTAGATCATATGCGGGCGATGAAAGACCGGGCGATCGTCGGCAATAGTGGCCACTTCGACAGTGAAATTCAGGTCAATGCGCTGAAAAACTTCACATGGCATAATGTGAAGCCGCAGGTTGACGAGATCGAGTTCCCTGATGGTCGCCGCATCATCCTGCTTGCCGAAGGCCGTCTCCTGAACCTTGGATGTGCAACCGGTCACCCAAGCTTCGTGATGAGTGCGTCCTTCACCAACCAGGTGCTCGCGCAGATCGAGCTTTGGGAAAATCACAAGAACTACAAGAACGAAGTTTATGTGTTGCCCAAGCATCTCGATGAGAAAGTCGCAACATTGCACCTTGCAAAACTGGGTGTGAAACTCACGACGCTCTCCAAAGAGCAGGCTGACTACATCAACGTGCCTCAGGCAGGCCCTTACAAGCCAGATCACTATCGCTACTAATCTGTAGCGACTGATCAGATGTGATTTCAGGACCTGAAGTGATTCACTTTGAGGTCCCAAATTTGGAAAGCCCGGCCGTCGCGCCGGGCTTTCTCATGTCTTTTTGTATCGGCTCCGCAATGAACTGTTGCGCAACGGACTCAGATACGCCCCAATGACGCTAGGTAATGTGCCCGACCCCCAAAAGAACTTCTGGGCAGACACGAAGAAACGAATGTAACATCCTCTAAACGCGGCGGTTTTCGCTGTTGTCGGGGTAGCGGTAACAAATGGGGGCATCCGACCTGGTTGAGGGGTCGCGGTGCGAGATGCAGGTCATGGCGTCGGGCAGGTGCGGGACGAAGTTTCGCTTTCAAACAGGATTGGTATCCGCAACGTTGGTATCCGCAACGATGGCACCCGCGACGTTTGTGTCAGCGTCGGTGAGCGCCGCCCTTGCCGCTCCCGAGGAAACAGCAGCCGCATCGCCCGATCCACTTCTGATGGTGACACCCTTCCTGGAATTGCTGGGTGTTGCGCCGGAGCTGGCAAATCAGCCGCCTTTCATCCTGAATTTCCTGATCGCAATCGGTGCAGTGGCACTGGCAATTGGCTGTGCCTATTGGGCAGCGCAATCAAGCTCCAGAACCCGGCGCCAGCGCCTGTCTCATGAGCAGGAAATTGTGGCGATGGGCGCCCGCGTTGACACAGTTGAAGCGATCCTGGCGTCTGAGCCAGGCGCTGTTCTGATCTGGTCGCCTGATACAATGACGGCAAAGCCCGGCACTTTGCAGTCGAGGCCGCAGATTGCGGGAAGCACAGTGGCGTTGGCGGATCCCGCGACCGGCAATGTCGACTATGACCAGGTGTTGCGGCGTCTAACGCCAGACACTGCGACCGGTTTGAAAAATGCAATTGATCGTCTGCGGTCACGCGGCGCCCGTTTTTCGCTGACGGTGCAGTCGACAGACGGCCGCACTTTCGAAGCTGAGGGACGGCCCGCAGGTGCACAGGCAGTTGTGTGGATCCGCGATGTCTCCGGCGAGCGCGCTGAGATCAGCCGCTTCGTGGATCGGGCGACAACAGCTGAGACCGCGCGCGACATATTTGTTGAACATCTCAACGTCCTGACAATGCCCGCCTGGCGTCGCGACAAAGAAGGCAAGCTGCAATGGGTCAACCAAGCCTATATGCGTGCTGTTGATCTTGGAAGCGTGGAAGAAGTAGTGGAGAAGAGCGCGGAGCTTCTGAGCGACGAAGCGCTTGAGAAAGCACGCCACGCCATTGCAGCGGGCGAAACGTGCCAGCAACGCTTGCACGCCATCGTTAGCGGGGAGCGGCGCGCACTTCATGTAACCGACATGTGCCTCTCATCTGGGTCCGCAGGCGTCGCGGTGGACGTAACCGAGCTCGATAATGCTGAAGGCGAACTAAAGCGCCACATTGAAGCCCATGGCGGCACATTGGATCGCTTGGCAACGCCCGTCGCGATCTTTGGTTCAGACAAGCGCCTTAAATTTTTCAATAAGGCCTACCTCAAATTCTGGGACCTGGACGCGGAGTGGCTTGAAACAGAACCGATGGACGGCGAAGTGCTTGATGCACTGCGCGGATCACGACGGTTGCCCGAGCAGGCAAACTTCCAGGCTTGGAAGGCGCAGATGATGGAAACCTATCAGGCAACCTCACCGGTTGAGGAATTCTGGTATCTGCCTGATGGTCAGACTGTGCGCCTGGTGGCTCAGGCCCATCCACTTGGCGGGGTGATCTACATTTACGACAATGTCACCGACCGGCTGAACCTTGAAAGCGACTACAACACAGCGCTGCGGGTGCAAGGCGAAACCCTGGACAATCTCTTTGAAGGCGTGGCGGTGTTTGGGTCCGACGGGCGGCTAAAGCTGCATAACCCGGTTTATGCGGAAATTTGGCGTCTCACCGAAGATCAATTGGACAACGAGCCCCATATCGCCGACATCGTTGAGGCCTGCAGGGACCTTTATGATGATGGCTCCATTTGGGATCACCTGAAGTCCAGCCTCACATCTGTTGAAGGGCGTAGGCAGCTGGTGCACCGCATGGAGCGCGCCGATGGGACCATTATCGACTGCGCGACGGTGCCCTTGCCCGATGGCGCTACCCTGGTGACATTCGTTGATGTCACCGACGCATCGCGCATTGAACGCGCGCTTCGCGAACGCAATGAGGCTTTGGAAACAGCAGACCGGTTGAAGTCTGAGTTTATCAGCCACGTTTCCTACCAGCTGCGTACACCGCTCACGAACATCATTGGTTTTGGTGAAATTCTGGAAGCGGAAATGTTTGGCGAACTCCTGCCCAAACAACATGAGTACACGGCAGGCATTCTCGACTCGTCCCACGAATTGCTGACAACAGTGAACGACATCCTTGACCTTTCGACGATTGAAGCAGGTGCGATGACCCTCGATCTATCGGAAGTGCCAATCACAGATGTTATCAAGAGTGCGGAAGCCTTTGCGCAGCAGCGGGTACAAAAAGCCCGTGTCTCATTGATGGTCGATTGTCCGCCTGACATTGGCGAGATCCGGGCAGACGATAAACGTATCCGCCAGATCATGATCAATCTGATCTCAAATGCGGTGTCCTTTACCCAGCCAGGCGATGCGATCACCATTGGCGCAGAGCGTGGCACAAATGAGCTGAAACTCTTTGTCTCTGACACGGGAGATGGGATCAAACCCGAGCATCAGGCAACGGTGTTCGACCGGTTTGAGGCGCGCGCAGGCGCAGATCGCCGCCGTGGGGCAGGGCTCGGTCTCTCGCTGGTCAAAAGCTTTGTTGAGCTGCATGGCGGGTGGGTGACGCTGGAATCTGAACCAGCGGTCGGCACTCAAGTGACCTGCCATTTGCCAATACTGGATGCGCTGCCCGAGGAAAATGGCGAAAAACAGCCAGAAATGATACTTGATCACTGAATGATCGCTCATTTTAACGGTCAATTCTTCGCGAATAGGCTTGTTAATCATGGGCATTGGCCCATATTCTCTTTTAGAATTTTACGATGATTTTGTTGCGGGACTGCGACCCGCCGCCCAGGCCCCCAAGGGTGTGATCTGGCGCCGTTCGCGTAGAGGGAGAGACGCATGACTATTTCGCTCACCATTAATGGCAAACGCCAGGAACTCGATGTCGAGCCTGACATGCCGCTTTTGTGGGTCCTTCGGGATGAGCTGGGCATGACTGGCACCAAGTTCGGCTGCGGTGTTTCTGCATGTGGCGCGTGCACTGTGCATGTGAATGGAGAAGCGATGCGGACTTGCGCGCTTCCCATCGAAGCGGTTGCCGACGCTGAAATTACGACCATCGAAGGTCTGGGTGGCGATGGCCCAGATCTTACCAAGCTACAGCAGGCCTGGATTGATCATCAGGTCCCACAATGCGGCTATTGCCAATCCGGCATGTTGATGGCGGTTTCATCGCTGCTCTCTGAAAACCCGAACCCATCGGATGATCAGATTGATGCAGCCATTACCAACATTTGCAGATGCGGCACATATCCCCGCATCCGGGCCGCGATCCGTTCGCTGGCAACCGTGTAAGGGGAGAGAGACATGAAACCGACAAGACGACAACTTCTCATTGGCGGCACAGTGGTCGGCGGCGGCATGCTGCTTGGCTATGCGACGCTTGGCTCCTCCCGTCCAGAGCGGGCGCAGGCGCTTGCTGCGGGCGATGGCGAACACTTCACCACCACATGGCTGAAGATTGATCCTGACAACAAAGTCACAGTCTATGTGCCTCACTCCGAAATGGGTCAGGGCGTCCATACCTCCATGCCCATGATGGCGGCCGAAGAAATGGAAGCCGACTGGGACCTCGTTGAGATGGTCCAGGCGCCGGCTGATGATGTCTGGGCAAACGGTCCACTGGGCAGAGGCTACATCCTGGGGCAAACACCGATCCCGTCTGCTCTGACAGGCGTTGTTGATGCGAGCTTCTTCAAAATTGCGGAAATGATGGTCGGTCAGATCACCGGCGGGTCCACATCTGTGCGCTTCACGGGCCAATATGGCATGCGTGTCGCAGGTGCGGCTGCAAAAGAAATGCTGATCCGTGCAGCTGCGGACAAATGGAACGTGCCAGAGAGCGAATTAACGGCGCGTCTGAGCCATGTCCACCACGATGCATCCGGCAAAAGCGCCACCTTCGGTGAGCTGGCGGCTGCGGCAGCGGAATACTCACCTCCTGGCCAGCCGACCCTGAAGGACCGCAAAGACTTCACGATCATTGGCACGTCAAGGCAGCGCTTTGACATCCCCGCCAAGGTGGATGGCACAGCCCAGTATGGTGTTGATGTGCAGCGTCCAGATTTGAAGATTGCGGCAATCCGTCAGGCTCCTGTGTTTGGTGGCTCCGTCAAAAGCTTCGATGGATCAGCAGCGTTGGCGCAGCGGGGCGTCACCGCAGTTGTGTCGACCGATGATGGTGTCGCTGTCGTGGCCGATAATTATTGGCGGGCGAAGCAAGCGCTGGAGCTTGTCGAGGTTGAGTTTGAAGATGGCGGCAACGGATCTGTTTCAACGGAATCCATTTTCGCAACCTTCCACGACAATCTTGAAAACGGCGACGCAGAAGAAGATGTTGAGATTGGCGACGCTGTTGCAGCAATGGCTGATGGCGGCAATGTGGTTGAAGCGCGGTATGAAGTGCCGTTCCTCGCACATACCTGCATGGAGCCGATGAATTGCACCGTCGAAATCACTGGCGACAAAGCCGATGTTTGGGTCGGAACTCAGGATGGCCTGAGCACCAGAAATGTCATTGCTGAAGTGGCAGGCCTTGCGCCTGAAAACGTGACCGTCAATACGCTGATGCTCGGCGGTGGTTTTGGGCGCCGCGGGCCTTCGGCCTCAAACCATGTGCATCAGGCAACAAAAATTGCAATGCAGGTGGGCGGCCCTGTAAAGCTTGTCTGGTCGCGCGAAGAAGATGTGCAGCACGACTATTATCGTCCAGCTGTTGCAGCTCACATGTCCGCAACCCTTGATGATGCGGGTCAGCCAACGGCCTGGGTCAACCGCTACATCCGCAAGGATGAGCCCGCAGAAGCAAGCCACATTCCCTACGCAGTGGCAAACCAGTCGATCCGATATGTGGAAAGCCCGGTCCATGTGCCCTACGGCGCCTGGCGCTCCGTTGCCCACACGCAGCACTCATTCTTCAATGAAAGCTTCGTCGATGAGCTGGCAGACGCAGCGGGCAAAGACCCGTTCGATTTCCGCATGTCGCTGATCGAGGACAAGCCGCGTCATAAAGCCGTGCTGGCCAAAGCAGGGGAAGAAGCTGGCTGGGGCACACCGCTGCCAGCAGGTCATGCCCGTGGTGTGGCGCTGCAGCAAAGCTTCGACACGATCGTCGCGCAAGTTGTGGAGGTCTCCATCGATGAGACAGGGTCTCCGAAGGTTCACAAGGTAACCTGCGCCGTTGATTGTGGACCGGTCGTGACACCGGATGGAGCCAGGGCGCAGATCGAAAGTGGCGTCATCTATGGTCTGACCGCCGCGCTCTACGGCGAGATCACCATCGAAGACGGCGCCGTGGTACAGGAAAACTTCCCGGATTATGAAGCTGTTCGTTTGGCGGAGACGCCTGAGATCGACGTGCACTTCTTGCACTCCGACGCACCGTTTGGTGGACTGGGAGAGCCCGGCACACCGTGTATCGCGCCTGCGATTGCAAACGCGCTCTTCACGCTGACGGGTCAGAGGGTGCGCTCACTGCCGCTACAGAACCACGACTTTAAAGCAGGTCCAAGGCTGGCATCAGCTGCGGACTAATCAAGTCTGATAAAACAAAGAAGAGGGCGCCACCGGTAACTGGGGCGCCCTTTTTTCTGCCTGACGGGTGGCGGCTTACTCCGCCATGTCTTTCATGTTGATGCTTTCGTCCGCCAGTTTCGCCGCTGGGATTTTTGCTTTCGCTGCAATCAGCCTGCGCGACATCATGTGCTCTGGCGCGCGGTTGACGGCATCTGAGGCAATCATCACGCCGTCCTTCAAATAGAACACCGCGAACGATCGTTCATTCTCCGGATCGCCTCGAACGACCACTTCGTCATAGCCGGCAGACAGGCCCACGATCTGAAGTTTGAGATCATACTGATCTGACCAGAACCACGGTACTTGCGCATAGGGTTTGTCTTTGCCGCAGATAGAAGCTGCTGCCGTCTTTCCCTGCTCAAGCGCATTGTGCACAGACTCAAGGCGTAACCGATATCCAAGAATTGAGTTGGGATGGTTGGTGCAATCGCCGATGGCGTAGATGTCAGGGTCTTCAGTCTGACAGAATTCATCAACAGAAATACCGTTTTCCACTTTCAGTCCCGCCTCGTCTGCCAATTCCACATTGGGAATAATGCCGACGCCGACAATTGCAAAATCCGCATCGAATTTTGTACCGTCGCCGCAATCAATCTTTTGGATTTTGCCATTGGCACCTTCAAACCCGGATACAGCGACACCCGTTTCGATCTTTACACCGGCGTCGGTATGAGCCTTGGTATAGAATTTCGAGAGGATGGGATCGACGACACGGGCAAGGATGCGAGGGGCCATTTCAAGAACGGTCACATCGAGCCCCCGCTGAGCAGCGACGGCTGCCACTTCAAGGCCGATATAGCCGCCACCCACGACAACCATCCTGCCCCCTTCATTGAATTTGGCCTGGATTGCTTCTACATCTGCGATGGTCCGGAGATAGAAAACCCCGTCGAGGTCAAAGCCCGGAATATTGAGCTCACGGACCCGGCTTCCTGTGGCCAGAATCAATTTGTCATAAGCCCGCGTCGTACCATCATCCAGGTGGACAAGTTTCTTCGGGCGCTCGATTTCGACGACCTTGCGGCCGAGGACCATCTCTGCTTGTGACTTCTCGTAGAATTCCGGCGGCTTGAAATAGACCCGGTCAATGTCGATTTCCCCGGCGAGGAACTTCTTGGAGAGTGGCGGGCGCTGGTAAGGCACATAGGGCTCGTCGCCAATGACCGTGATCGCGCCTTCATAGCCCTCTGATCGAAGGCTGGCGACAGCCTGTCCGGCCGCGTGGCCCGCTCCAACAATAATCACGCCGTTTGACATGCCAGCTCTTCCTCCCAGTTTCTTCTAAAAATGACGCAGGCGTCACCTTTATTGGTCCGAATGTGCCGCGCGCGCCCATTTGGTTCAAGGGAAATGTGCGGGATGAGGCAATGAAACGCAAGGATTCCTGCCAGAAAACTAGGAGAATGAAGAGATTATGCAAGGCTTGAAGCAAGGGCCCGTGACCGCGTAAAAGGGTCGCTCATGACCTTCACAGCACCACCTCTCAATCACACGACACGCGAGGTCGCCCTGGCGGACCCGGCGACGACAGACCGTCTGGGCAAGCTCCTGGCAACTGTTGTGGGCACACGCGATGTGGTGGCTCTGTGGGGGGATCTGGGAGCCGGTAAGACCAGTCTCGCCCGCGCTTTGATCCAAGCCCTCCTGGCGGTCCATGGGCAGCAGGAGGACGTTCCAAGCCCCACCTTTACCCTGGTCCAGACCTATGAGGCTGGCGGCCTGCCCATTTGGCACGCAGATCTCTACCGCCTGTCCCATCCCGATGAGCTTCTCGAACTGGGTCTTGAAGAAGCGCTCGAGAGCGGGCTGTTGCTGATCGAGTGGCCAGACCGCATGGAAGGCGATCTACCCGGCGAGCGTCTTGATATCTCTCTGGAAGAAGTGGGAGAGGGGCGCCTCGCCCGGTTGACGGGATGGGGTGTGTCATGGGAAGAGCGCGTTAACCGCATCTCGGTCAATATGGCGGACAAGGATGCTTGAAGAACGGTCAAGAGCGGCCAGAGCAAGGGGCTATGTGTGAGCGATAGAGAAGAGCTTCTTGAGGCCTTTCTAAAGACAGCCGGGTGGGGGAAAGCAACACGGACTTTCCTGCAGGGGGATGCCTCTCTGCGCCGCTATGAGCGCCTGAAGTTGAACGACAAAGAGGCCGTTCTGATGGATTGGCCGGCAGGTCCCGATGCGCCGGTCGCCAGTGGGCATTCAGCCTATTCAAAGCTCGCGCATTTGGCTGAGGATGTGCGCCCCTTTGTGGCGGTAGGAAACCACCTGACAGGTTTGGGGCTTCGCGCACCGGAAATCATTGCAAGCGATCTCGTCCATGGGTTCTTGCTGCTGGAAGATTTGGGCTCCGCAGATTTCGGTAGCGTCATCGACAAGGGGCAGGGCCCGGCGGGCGAGGCGCTCGACGACATGTACCGTGCAGGAATTGATGTACTTGTGGCTCTGCAACAGGCCGGCGCGCCAGGCGCGCTGCCAGTTGGTGACGGCAGCACCCACGCCGTGCCTTTCTTTGACGACGGCATCTATCGCATTGAAACTGCAATGCCGCTGGATTGGTACCTGCCTGTTGTGATGGGCCGCGACGCAAGCGCTGATTTGCGCGCTGAGTACGACACCATCTGGACAGCCCTTTGGCCATTGATTGAAGCCGGTCCGCGCACGCTTTTTCTGCGCGATTTTCATTCCCCCAATATTCTCTGGCAGCCAACGGGCGCGGGATTAGACCGCATTGGCCTCATTGACTATCAGGACGCATTAATAGGGTCCCAGGCCTATGACCCGGTCTCCTTTTTGCAGGATGCCCGAAAGGATGTCCCCGCCGAACGCGAAACAGCGATGCGCGCCTATTACGTCGCGCGGATGAAGAGCGCCGATGCATCATTTGATCCCCAGGAGTTTGAAGCGGCCTATGCCGTTCTGGGCGCGGAACGGGCGCTCCGGCTGATGGGCCTTTGGCCAAGGTTGTTGAAGCGGGACAGTAAACCCCACTACATGGTCCACATGGCCCGTACGCAAGACTATCTGCGCCGCAATCTGGCGCACCCGGCATTGAGCGAACTCGCGGGATTTGTTGAAAAACATTTTCTGAACGAAGCGCCGACACCGGGGAAGATCGCTGGAGATCCCTCATGACCCAAATTCGCAAAGCCATGGTCATGGGCGCAGGTCACGGTACGCGCATGGCCCCGCTCACCGATGATCGGCCCAAGCCACTTGTCCCCTTCATGGGCAAACCGCTGATCGACCATGTGCTGGCCCGTCTGGATGCGGCTGGTGTCGAAGAAGTCATCGTGAATGTCCACGCCCATGCCGACCTGTTGGAAGCGCATCTGAGAAAAGCGTCCTCACCTAAGATTACAATCTCTGATGAGCGCGCTGAACTGCTGGATACCGGCGGTGGGGTGAAGAAGGCACGCCCCTTATTGGGTGACGACCCAATCTTCACGTTTAACTCTGACAGTGTTTGGATTGAAGGGCGGCGTCCGACGCTGACGCGGATGATGGAGATGTGGGATCCAGAGCGGATGGACGCGCTCCTGATGATTGCAAGTGCAACGAACACGATAGGCGAAGTCCGCCGCGGCGATTTCACGATGGATCCTGATGCGAGCCTGGTTCGCAGGCAGGAACAGACAGTGGCCCCCTTCATGTATGCAGGCGTCCAGATCATCAAGCCGGAACTGTTTGACGAAGGCCCAGAGGGGCCTTTTTCCACCAATCTCATGTGGGACAATGCGATGGAACGCGGTCGGCTCTATGGCCTGCGGATGGAAGCCACATGGATGCATGTGGGCACGCCGGAAGATCTTGCTGACGCAGAACGGTTCCTGCGCGACCTCTAAGCCGTACCCGGTTAGACTGGCCTCATGGCCCACGATTCTACGCCGACATTTTTTACCATTCCGCCGGGCGTTCCGTTTTTGGAGGCGCTGGCAGGAGCCCTCGTGGACGATGCAACGCTGGGCGGTGTCTTGTCGGACACGCCAGAAGCACTGGCGGATCTAACGATTTTGTTGCCAACCCGCCGCGCGGTTCGGTCTCTCACGGAAGCTTTCCTGCGCGCTGGCGGTGGCAAAGCCATTCTCCTGCCCCATATCCGACCCCTCGGAGATGTGGATGAAGAGGAGCTGCTACTCACCACCGATCCAAAAGACGGTTTTTCCGGTGGGCTCGACCTACCCCCCGCCGTTGACAGCATGGACCGGCAATTGCGCCTGGCGCGCCTGGTGTTGGTCTGGGGAAGGGGCAGTGATTTCGGCCCAAAAAATGCGGGCCAGGCAACCTCTCTTGCCGCTGAACTCGCCCATCTCATTGACAGTGCGGAGACCGAAGGCGTTGATCTCGCCAAAGTGAGAGACTTGGTGCCGGACCGATTTGCAGAACACTGGCAGCACACGCTTTCCTTTTTGGAGATTGCCCTCGACTATTGGCCGAATGAGCTAAGCGAGCGGGGCCTGGTTGATCCAGCGAAACGTCGAAACATGGCGATCCGCGTGGAGGCAGAAGCATGGGCAACAAACCCGCCGCCGCACCCCGTGATTGCAGCGGGCTCAACAGGGTCGATACCGGCGACAGCGGAGCTCTTGAAGAGGGTTGCGCACCTGCCCAAAGGGGCGGTGATCCTGCCGGGTCTTGATCAATCGCTCGACGCACGTGGGTGGCAGGCGGTCGGTCCGTCGCATCCCCAATATGGCATGAAGCATTTGCTGGCAGGTGTAGGTGGAACCCGCGAGCAGGTTCAGCTTTGGCCGCACACGCAGCAGACCAACGCGGCAGCAGACCGCGCGGCACTCCTGTCAGAAGCATTGCGTCCGGCGGAAACGACAGATGCCTGGAGCGCAACAGATGCTCAAAGACAAGACCACCAGAAGGCGACGCAGGGCCTGACGCTCATTGAAGCGCCAACACCGCGCGAAGAGGCCGCAGCGATTGCCTGCGCGCTTCGCGAAGTCTTGGAAACACCAGAACAGACTGGCGTGCTGATAACGCCCGACCGCTCCCTGGCGCGGCGCGTTGCTGAAGAGTTGGGGCGCTGGTCAATCCCCATCGACGATAGTGCCGGCACGCCGCTTACGGGAACCTTGCCGTTTGGGTTCTTTCGGCTTCTGGCCGTCACAGCCTCGGCGGGGCTGGCTCCCGTGTCGCTGCTCGACGTGTTGAAACATCCGATGACGGCCCTCGGCCTAACACCGGTTGAATGTGGCGGGCGTACCCGTGAGCTTGAGCGTGCCGTGTTGCGCGGTCCTCGTCCAGGTCCTGATATTGAAGGGCTGCGCGACGTGCTTGCGCGCACGACGTTGGATGCTGACCAAAAAGAGAGATTGTCCGATCTCGTCGATCGGCTTGAAGCAGCGATTGCGCCTCTCCTGGCTTTGCACGACGAAGTCTCTCTTCCGCTCAGGGATCTGGTTGAAGCGCACCTGAGAGCGGCAGAAGCGTTGGCGGTGAGCGATGACACGAGTGGTCCAGATCGTCTTTATCGGGGCGATGCGGGCGAAGCGTCTGCGCTCTTCATGGAAACGCTTCTGGCGGCTGCAGACAGCCTGCCGGAGATGGAACCCATTGCCTATCTCCGACTGCTTGAAACACTCAGCGTGGGGCGCATGGTCAGACCACGTTATGGGCAACACCCCAGGCTTTCTATTCTGGGACCGCTTGAAGCCCGGCTTTTGAGCGCAGACCGGGTTATCCTGGGGGGGCTGAATGAAGAAAGCTGGCCGACGGCAGCGCCGATAGATGCCTGGCTCTCGCGGCCCATGCGCGAAGAACTGGGGTTGGAACCGCCAGAACGGCGGATCGGTCTAGCGGCTCATGACTTTGTTCAAGCCGCCTGCGGTGGGGATGTGTTTCTGACCCGGTCGTTGAAGGTTGAAGGGGCGCCCACCGTCGCCTCTCGCTGGCTCTTGAGAATTGACAGCCTGCTAAAAGGCGCAGGGCTCGATAACGGATTAGAGGCAGATGTTTCATATCTTGCGATTGCAGAGAAACTGGATGAACCAGAGCGTGTGCATCCAGGACAAGCGCCGCAACCAAAGCCACCGCTTAGTGCCCGCCCAAACAGATATTCAGCAACAGAGGTCGAAACGCTGATCCGCGACCCGTATGCGATTTATGCAAAGAAGGTCTTGAGGTTAAAGCCACTCGACCCGCTCGACGCGGATGCCGGGGCGCTCGAGCGTGGCAATCTTCTGCACCAGGCGTTGGAGAACTTTGCCCGAAAATATCCAGATGCGATGCCGAAGGATGTTGAAGCGGCATTCGTGGAAATGGGGCGGCAAGCCTTTGCCGATGCCCCGGACCGTCCCGGTGTCACTGCGTTCTGGTGGCCGCGATATGAAGCCGTCGCCCATTGGATGGCGATGTGGGAAAGTAATCTGCGCGACGAGATCACGCGCACCCACGCAGAGATCAAAGGCGAATTGCCGCTTGCCGGTTTTACGCGTCCCATGACCCTGTCTGCCCGTGCTGACCGGGTGGATGAACGCAGCGACGGAACGCTTGCCATCTATGATTACAAAACCGGGACACCTCCGTCCAGGAAGCAGGTGGATGCGGGTTTGAGCCCGCAATTGCCTTTAGAGGCTGCTATCGCGTCTGCAGGCGGTTTTGTTTTGGATAATGGTTCACCGCTTACAGCGCGGCCTGTTTCAACTCTTTCATATCTCCACCTCTCTGGTGGCGACCCAGGGGCGTCAGAAAAGAATGTGTCGGTTGATGGCAATGCCGCCGCTGCTGACATCCTGGCGGGACTGACAGCGATGCTGGGTCATTATGAAAATGAAGGCACACCCTTTCTTTCCAGGCCGCGCGTGCAGTTTCAGGCACTGTGGAGTGATTATGATCATCTTGCCCGAGTGCGTGAATGGGCCGCTGCAACAAGCGGGGGAGATGTCTGATGGCAAAAACAGATGTGCTCACCGTAGGCGATACCGACAGACTGCAAGCGGCGGCAGCAGACCCGCAGGCATCAGTCTGGGTGTCTGCCAATGCGGGTTCGGGAAAAACACATGTGTTGATCAATCGGGTGATCCGGCTTTTGCTGTCTGGCACAGCGCCGGAGCGTATTCTGTGCCTTACCTTCACCAAGGCTGCTGCGGCGGAGATGGCGAGCCGTCTGTATGACCGCCTCGGTGACTGGGCTGTGATGGAGGAAGCAGCCCTCATCGACGAACTTCAACAGCTGGAAGGCTTTGCACCCGACGCGGCAAGGCTCTTAAGCGCAAGACTCTTGTTCGCACGCGCTATTGAGACACCCGGTGGCCTCAAGATCCAAACCATTCATGCATTCTGTGAGCGCCTTTTGGGACGCTTCCCGTTGGAAGCCGGTGTCCCACCGCATTTCGACCTTGATGAGCGTACTACGGCAGAACTGTTGGAAGAGGCAAAAAATGAGGCGCTGCATGAGATCGAGCACTCAAGGGAATCTGGCGAACCAAACCAGTTGGTCTCGGCCTTTGAAATAGTCACCGCGCTGGTGGGTGAATATGGTTTCGACGATCTCTTCCGCGAGATTGTCGGCAAGCGAGCGCACCTGAGAGAAGCACTAGATGCGCCGGGTGGCATAGAGAAGATTGCTGAGCTTGTTCAGATGTCTGTCGGGCTTCAACTAGGAGAGACCGAAGAAAGCGTACTCGCCGCGTCAGCGCACGATCTAGATAGGGCAGGTTTGCGCGAAGCCATTCCATTGCTGCAGGCCGGAAACAAGACGGATATCAAAACCGCAGACGCGATTGCGGCTTTTCTAGTGTCCAAACAAGACGTGGAAGCACTTGACGCCTATACGCCAGCGTTCCTTAAGGCAGATCGCGATCCAAAGAAAATCACGCCGAGCATCATCACCAAAAAAGTCCATGAAGCGCATCCACACCTACTGGATCTCATTGAACAAGAACAAGCGCGTATCGTTGCATTGGAAGCCAAGCGGAAGGCAGCGCGAGTAGCAAGTGCCACGACCGCTCTGTACACGCTGGCAGCCGCATTGCTGGAACGCTTTGATCGCCTGAAACAACAATGGGCGGTGCTTGATTATGAAGACCTGATCCTGAAAAGCCGCGATCTACTTAATCGGTCATCAGCGGCTGCCTGGGTTCTCTACAAGCTGGATGGTGGCCTTGATCACATTCTGGTGGATGAAGCGCAGGATACGAGCCCCCATCAATGGGAAGTTATTCAGGCAATTGCTGAAGAGTTCCTGTCCGGTGAAGGAGCGCGAGAAGTCACGCGCACAATTTTCGCGGTAGGCGATGAGAAGCAGTCCATTTTTTCGTTCCAGGGAGCAGACCCGGCGAAATTTGCAGAGATGAGAGCGCACTTCGCTGAGAAGGTTGAGGGCGCGGGAAAGGCCTGGAACCCGGTGAACCTCCTGCTCTCGTTTCGCTCAACCCGGGAAGTGCTTGGCGCTGTCGATCAGGTTTTTTCAACCGAAGAAACCGCCAAAGGTCTGAATGCAGAAGCAGAGCCCCCAACCCATTACCCGTTCCGCGACCTGGACGCGGGGCTCGTCGAAATCTGGCCTACCTGTGTGCCGGAGGAAGAAGAGGCATCTCTCCCCTGGGACGCACCGCTTGATTATCCCAATGCGTTGAGCCCTGAGGCCCGTCTTGCAGATCAAATCGCATCAACGATTGCACACTGGCTAAATTCAGGAGAAGTGCTCAAAGGCACCGGACGGCGGATCAAGGCAGGGGACGTTTTGATTCTTGTCCGCCGCAGGAACGTGTTTGTGGAAGAAGTTATCCGCGCTCTGAAACGCCGGGAGGTACCGGTAGCCGGGACAGACCGCATGGTCTTGACCGAACAGATTGCGGTGATGGATCTCATGGCGGCTGCCGCCTTTGCGCTTCTTCCAGAAGATGATCTGATGCTGGCCACTGTATTGAAAAGCCCGCTCATTGGCCTGGACGAAGACGCTCTTTTTGATCTGGCCCATAACCGGCAGGGATCGCTGTGGCAGGAATTGAGCCGCCGAAAGGATGAGAAAGACAGCTTAAGGGAGGCCCACAGCCTGTTGTCTATATGGCGTACGCGATCCAGCAGCATGCGCCCTTATGAGTTTTTTGCTGAGCTGCTTGTGGCAGATCGCGGCCGCAAAAAACTGCGCGCCAGGCTCGGTGCTGATGTAGATGATCCCGTCGATGAATTTCTCTCTCTGGCACTTGGCTATGAACGCACTCACACACCCTCGCTCCAGGGTTTTCTGCATTGGGTAGAGGCAGGGGAAGCGGAAGTGAAACGTGAGATGGCGGAAGGGCGCGATGAAGTGCGCATCATGACGGTCCATGGGGCGAAGGGTCTTGAAGCACCTATCGTTTTTTTGCCGGACACCTGTTCAGTGCCGGGCGGGCAACATGATCCAAAGCTATTGCCACTTAATCCCGGTGGCGATGGTCTGCTGCTCTTCCCGGGTCGAAAAGCAAATGATGATCCTGTGACAGCTCTTGTGCGAGACAGGTTGCGGTCGGAAGCGATGAATGAATATCGACGCCTGCTTTACGTTGCAATGACCCGTGCCAGAGACCGGCTCTATATTTGCGGTTATGAAGGCGCGCGCGAGCCAAGTCCGGACTGCTGGTACAAGCTGATGGAACAAGGCCTCGCGGCTGATGTGGAAGAAGTCACGGCATGGAATGGGTTGAGAGTTCGCCGCATTGAAGGCGAACAGAAACGAGATTTTGACGCGGAGGTTGAGACGCCGCCTCTTCAGCCAGCGACGGCGCTCCCTGGCTGGCTGTCAAAACCGCCGCCGCCGGAGCCGGTCCCCGCAAAGCCGCTTGCACCCTCAAAGCTCGTTGAGGACTTTGACGAGCCATCCGTTGCGTCGCCATTGAGCGCGGGTGGGGCCGACAGGTTTAAGCGCGGTCGTTTGATCCACCGTCTGTTGCAGACACTCCCTGATCTGGAAGAGGGGCAGCGAGACCCAGCCGCGAAACGTTTTCTGGCAGACGAGGGCTGGGCTCTCTCGAAGGAAGAGCAGGTGGAGATTGCGGACGCGGCTCTCACTGTCCTGACAACGCCGGCCTTCACCCCATTGTTTGGGCCGGGGAGCCGAGCGGAAGTCTCGCTCGTCGGAGAGATAAATCGGCGCGGCGAAAGTCTTTTTCTCAGCGGACAAATTGACCGTCTCTTGGTGGGTGACGATCAGGTTCTCATCATTGACTATAAAACGAACCGACCGCCGCCTGAGCAGGTGGAAGAGGCAAGCCCGGCCTACATTGCCCAAATGTCAGGATATTGTGGGCTTCTTGCCACCCTGTATCCAGATCGCCCGATTCGAGCCGCCCTGTTATGGACAGATGGACCGAGATTGATGGAAATTCCGGCAGAAATGCTGGAAAAAGCGCTTTAGTTTCACGCACCCGTGAGTGCGCCTTGACGCTGCACGGGGGGCTACCTAGATTCCTCCCAACGATAATTTCGGGCTCGCGATGTTCTGTGCAGCCCACCCCTCATCAACCGGCATATAAGCCAGGATAAAAGTGAAAGGCTCAACACATGGCCACATCAAAAGTAACAGATGCCAGCTTTGAATCTGACGTCATCGACTCAAGCATGCCAGTGCTGGTCGACTTCTGGGCGGAATGGTGCGGTCCGTGCAAGCAGATCAGCCCGGCTCTTGAAGAAATTGCAGGCGATCTCGGCGGCAAGCTGACCATTGCCAAGCTCAACATTGACGAAAATCCTAACGTGCCAACAAAATACGGTGTGCGTGGCATTCCAACTTTGATGATCTTCAAAGACGGACAGGTTGCGGCAACGAAGGTTGGCGCTTTGCCGAAGGGCAAAATCAAAGAGTGGATTGAAAGCGAAATCTGAGAGCTTTTCCAAGAAAAGTGGCCAAGCCAGATTGGCGGTTGTCTGTCCGGAAACGCGAAAACGCGTAAGGTTCGCTTCATCTTCTGACGAGTTGAAACCGGCACCCATCAGGGTGCCGGTTTTTTTTATCTGCTTTCTGAAACCGCGCCCGGTTCCATCACACGAGGTGTCGGGATAAACGGTGTGGCTTTTAGGGCATGGATCGCATCTGAAGTGCGTGTGCGGTCACTCAGCAGATGATTGAACTGCGCATCGCGACCTGAAATTGGATGGGGGTAGGTTGAAAATTCTACGTCTGAACGCTCTCGCAGCAATCCAAAACTCTCGAACATCAACCGACGCACAAAGCGGTGCTCAAGAATGCTCCTTGAGCACATGCCCTGCGAGGTAAAGTGTGCCACAGATTAGGATGCGTGGCGGTTCGCCCGTTTCTGCGTCCGCATGACCCACCGCACGGCCAACCGCTGCTTCCAGGCTGTCCATGGGCTGCGCATCCACGCCACCGGCTTGCGCCATCTGGGCAAGTTCAGCGGCGGGAATGGCGGCAGCTGCGCCAGGGGCTGTGACGGTAAAGGCCTGCCGGGCAAGGCCGCCAAAATTGGCAAAGAAAGCACTCGCATCCTTCGTATTCTGCATCCCGCAAATAAGATAAAGCGGCCGGGGATGCTTATCATCCAGATCCGCCATGGTGGCGGCGGCAACACGTCCGCCGGATGGATTGTGACATCCATCCAGCCAGAGCTCCGCACCATCACCAGCGGCGGTAACGAGCGGACCATGTCGTAAGCGCTGCATGCGCGCAGGCCAGACCACTGACGCCAGGCCCCGCGCAATGGCATCGTCGTCAATGTCAAAACCCGGAGCCTGCCGGAGCGCTGCAATTGCCATGCTGGCATTTTCGATCTGATGGGCCCCCACAAGCCCTGGCATGGGCAAATCCAGCAGGCCGTCAGTGTCTTGGTACACAAGCCGCCCCTGCTCTTCGTACGCCGTCCAATCTTGTCCGCCCACGAAGAGGGGGGCTCCCACCAAGGCGGCTTCCCGCTCAATGCGATCAAACGCTTCATCTGCTTGGGGGGCAATAATGGCGGGCACGTCACGTTTTAGGATGCCGGCCTTCTCGCCAGCAATTTCATGGAGGGTTTCCCCCAGAAAATGCTGATGGTCATAGCCAATATGCGTGAGCAGCGTGATGGCGGGTTTCTCAAACACATTGGTGGCGTCATAGCGGCCCCCGAGACCCACTTCCAGCAACAAGGCGTCGGCTGGTGAGCGCGCGAATGCGAGCAAGGCTGCAACCGTCGTGATTTCGAAATAGGTGATGTTGGCGCCATCATTTACCCGCTCGCACTCTTCGAGCAGATCAGCGAGTGCCACCTCGTCAATATTCTGACCACCAAGAACAATGCGCTCGTGAAACCGCACAAGGTGCGGCGACGAGTATCGATGCACGGTCAGGCCCGCAGCTTCCATCATGGATTGCAGAAAGGCGGATGTTGAACCTTTGCCATTCGTGCCCGCGATGTGAAAGACCGGCGGCAGCTTATCTTGAGGGTTGCCAAGGGCGCCAAGCAGCCGCTCAGTGCGCTCTAATGTGAGGTCAATCAGTTTCGGATGAAGGCCCATCAACCTCTCAAGAATGGCATCACTCTTGAGAGGCGAACTCTGTTCGCTCATCTAAGTCCCTATTCAGCGGGCTGGGGCGCGACCGGTGCGGCGGGCAGCTGATATTCAGACTGAGGCGCTTTAGGCTGGTGTGTCATAAGACGCACGAGACGACCAAGTGTCTCTTTCAACTGATGCCGGTGCACAACCATATCGACCATGCCGTGCTCCAGAAGGTATTCAGAACGCTGAAACCCTTCAGGAAGTTTTTCGCGAATGGTCTGCTCAATCACACGGGGACCCGAGAACCCAAGAAGCGCCTTGGGTTCGGCGATATGCACATCGCCCAGCATCGCGTAAGACGCCATCACACCACCCGTTGTGGGGTCGGTTAAGACGACGAGGAAGGGAAGGCCTGCATCACGCAGCCGCTGCACGCCGACCGTCACTCGCGACATCTGCATCAAAGACACAATGCCTTCCTGCATACGCGCGCCGCCGGACGCGGCGACCATGATGAAGGCGCATTTTTTGTCGAGGGCCACCTCGATGGATTTGATGATCGCTTCCCCGGCACCCATGCCCAGCGATCCACCCATAAAGGCAAAGTCCTGCACGGCGACGACAACTTCGCTGCCCTGAAGACGCCCGACAGCACCGGTCACCGCATCCTCACGCCCGGTCTTGGCGCGTGCATCTTTGAGACGATCTGTATATTTTTTCTGATCGCGAAATTTCAGCGGGTCAAGCGGAACGGCGGGAACCGAGATGAGTTCATATTCGCCACGATCAAAAAGAAGCTTCAGGCGTTCATCGGTCGCGAGCTTGATGTGGTGGTCACAGTTTGGACAGACATTAAAGGCCGCGACGAGATCTCGGTGAAACACCATCTCTCCGCAGGAGCCGCATTTACGCCAAAGATTGTCAGGCGTATCGCGCTTCTTGAAAACGTTCTGGATCTTGGGTCGAACAACACTGTTAATCCAGTTCATGGGCTCACTCCTATGGGCGGTGGCTGGTCAACGCCGCCTGTCAATCAGCAGCTGGTGCCTGACGGGCACTTCGAACCCCGTCGGCCAGCGATTTCACAAATTCTAGCACAGTTGGCACCAGGTCCGCAGTGGGCGCACCGGTCTCGTCCAGATTGTCCTTAATGCAGTCAACTATGGCAGAGCCGACAACGGCGCCGTCAGCATGGGCGGCAATTGCGGCAGCATTTTGGGGCGTTTTAATGCCAAACCCGACAGCAACCGGCAAGGTGGTTTGTGCCTTTATCCGCGCCACAGCATCAGACACGTCGCCTGTATTGGCAGCCGCAGCTCCGGTAATGCCTTTGACGGACACATAATAGACAAAGCCGCTGGTGTTCTTGAGTACCGCAGGCAGCCGGTGTTCATCTGTTGTGGGCGTCGCCAGGCGAATGAAGTTGAGACCAGCCTCAAGTGCAGGCAAACACATTTCTTCGTCTTCTTCTGCGGGCAGGTCCACGATGATGAAGCCATCGACCCCAGCTGTCTTGGCATCTGACAGAAATTTCTCGACACCATAATGATAGACCGGGTTGTAATAGCCCATCAGGATGATCGGGGTTGCCTCATTGCCTTTTCGGAACGCGCGCACCAGATCCAGTGTCTTCTTCATGGTTTGCCCGGCCTCAAGTGCACGAAGGTAAGACGCCTGGATGGGGGGGCCTTCGGCCATAGGGTCGGTGAAGGGCATGCCGATCTCGATCAGGTCTGTGCCGGCATCCGGCAGTCCCTTCAAGATCTCAAGCGAAGTCTCAAAGTCCGGATCGCCTGCGGTTACAAAAGCGATGAACGCGGCCCGGCCTTCCTTTTTCAGGTCGGCAAAACGTGTGTCGATGCGGGTGGTCATACGAGTTTCACCCCGAGATGTTCTGCGACAGAAAAGACGTCTTTGTCGCCACGTCCGCACATGTTCATGACCAGCAGGTGATCGCTTGGGAGGTCTGGCGCAATCCTGAGCACATGAGACAGCGCATGGCTTGGCTCAAGGGCGGGGATAATGCCTTCAAGTTTCGTGCACAGTTGAAACGCATCAAGCGCTTGGCTGTCGGTTGCGTCAACATATTGAACGCGGCCTGTTTCTTTGAGCCATGCGTGCTCAGGCCCGATGCCCGGATAGTCGAGTCCGGCGGAGATCGAATGGCCTTCTTCAATCTGTCCGTCTTCATCCTGCAGCAGATAGGTGCGGTTGCCATGCAAGACACCGGGCGCGCCTCCTGCAAGCGACGCTGAATGTTCGCCTGTTTCAAGCCCATGCCCACCAGCTTCGACACCAATAATGTTGACGGTCGGATCGTCCAGGAACGGGTGGAAGAGGCCGATCGCATTTGACCCGCCGCCAATGCAGGCAACAAGCGTATCGGGCAGTCGGCCTTCGCGTTCCTGCATTTGTTCTTTGGTTTCTCGGCCAATCACAGACTGGAAATCGCGCACCAGTTGGGGGTAGGGGTGCGGTCCGGCGGCAGTCCCGATAATGTAGAAAGTCTCATCCACATTGGTGACCCAATCGCGCAGCGCTTCGTTCATCGCATCTTTGAGCGTGCCCGCACCAGATGTAACCGGCACAACTTCAGCACCTAAAAGCTTCATGCGGAACACATTGGGTGCCTGGCGTTCAATGTCTTTCGCGCCCATATACACGACACAGGGCAGGCCGAAGCGCGCGGCAACGGTTGCCGTCGCAACACCATGTTGGCCCGCACCCGTTTCGGCAATGATCCGGGTTTTGCCCATGCGTCGGGCCAACTGAATTTGGCCTAAGCAATTATTGATCTTGTGGCTGCCCGTATGGTTCAACTCATCGCGTTTGAAATAGATCTTCGCGCCGCCGCAATGCTCGGTCAGGCGCTCGGCGAAATAAAGCGGGCTTGGGCGGCCCGTATAATGTTTCGCCAGGTCATCCAGCTCAGCGTAAAAGGTGGGGTCTTGCTGCGCGGCTTTATAATTGTGCTCCAGATCAAGGATGAGCGGCATCAATGTTTCGGCGACAAAGCGACCGCCGAAAATACCGAAGTGACCGTTCTCGTCTGGTCCTGTCCGGTAGGAATTGAGTTCTGACACCTATCACCTCACTCAGCCGGAAGTGGTTGTTTCAACCTGGGCTGCCTTCACAAACGCGCGGATCAGCGCTTCATTCTTCTGGCCTGGCGCGTCTTCAACGCCCGACGATACATCCACCATGCGCGCCCCTGTTCGCAAAATCGCTTTTGCAACATTGTCGGGCGTGAGCCCGCCAGACAGCATCCAGGGGGTCCGTGAGAGCCGGGGTTCTGCATCTGCGATCAACGACCAGTCGAACGAGAGCGCATTACCGCCGGGCAGCGCATTTGCCATAGATTTAGGTGGTTTGGCATCAAACAGCAACAAATCAGCCACTTTTTCGTAAACATCCGCCGCCGCAACGTCATCGCCATCCGCCACGGAGATGACCTTCATGACCGGCAGACCTGTCCGGGTCTTGATCGCGGCAACCCGATCAGGGGTTTCGCTTCCATGGAGCTGCAGCAGATCGGGCCGCACCGTCCGGGTAATCTCATCTATCAGGTCATCATCCGGGTCGACCAGAACGGCAACGGCCTGCACTGTTAGGGGCAGGAGCTTTCGAAGACTTGCCGCCTGGGTAATGGTGACGTTGCGCGGGCTGCGCTCGTAAAACATAAAGCCTATATGGCTCGCCCCGGCATCAATGGCCACATGGACCATGTCGGCAGTCGAGAGCCCGCAGATTTTGACACTGACAGCGCTAGTCATGGTGCAGGGGCGGCAATTTCCGCCTGAATGGCCTCAGCAGCCCCCGCAGGGTGGTTGGCTTGAGTAATCGGGCGTCCAATCACCAAAACGTCAGCACCTCTACCAAGGGCCTCCGCAGGACCCATGATGCGTTTCTGATCACCGATGGCAGCACCCTTCGGTCGAATGCCGGGCACGATAAGCTTGAAGTCCGGCCCGCAATCAGCTCGGATCAGGTCGACCTCCAGCGGACTGCACACAACCCCGTCAAGCCCGGCTGCCTGAGCGTTGCCGGCCAGTCGCCGGACTTGATCTGCAGCAGTGCCTGTCACGCCAGCCATTTGGAGATCTCCGTCGTCAAGGCTGGTCAGTACGGTTACGCCTACGACAACTGGAGAAACACCAGGTCCTTCGGTAGACGCTGCTTTCGCTGCCTTCATCATTTCGATCCCGCCGGCCGTATGAACGGTCAACATGGTCGGCTCCAGCGGAGTGATCGCGCGGATCCCTCCGGCAACTGTATTGGGTATGTCGTGGAGTTTCAGGTCCAGGAAAATTGGGATGCCAGTCTCAGCGACTGCCTGATATCCCGCTGGTCCATTGGCATAAAAAAACTCCATGCCAACCTTTAGCCCGCCAACTTTGCCAACCAAAGATTGGGCAAGCGTCACGGCTTTGGTCACATAGGTTGTGTCCAATGCGCAGAAAACCGGGTTTTTTGAGAGGGTGTGAGTCATGCCAAGCTCCATTTTCGCGGTTATAGAGCATTTTCAGCCAAAGCGCCAAGCGTGAGCGCAGGTGCGACGGCGGTTCGGAAATGCGGCAAGAAAGATGGGGCATTTTCAGCCAAAGCCCAAGCGTGAGCGCGGGTGCGACGGCGGTTCGGAAATGCGGCAAGAAAGATGGAGCATTTTCAGCCAAAGCGCCAAGCGGTGGTTTCTTAAGGGCGCCGGTCCTGAGGTGCCACAGTGACCGGCAGGTTTTCGCTCGGTTCAGCCACATCGTCTGATAGGCGTTTCATATCCCTCCGCCCTTTGCGGGCTTCTTTCCGCCATTTCCCCTGGCCGCGCCAGGTGGACGCTCCACCAATCAGGATGCCGAGGAACACGCTGAGTAAGACCACGTAAAAGAGCGAAATGTCGAGCGCCAGGGCAGGCGCTTCTGGATTGAATGGATCAAGGCTGAAGCGCACATGGTGACGGTTTGCCAGCGCCAGATAAACCGTCATGGCCCCCAAGGGGATGAGCACCAGCCAGCGAAGGATCCGTATCATCTCGTTCCTGCCTTACTCTGCCGCCTGCGACCGCTGAGAGGCAGGCAGCCGCCCGTTGATCACATAGTCGAGGATCGCCACGACCTGCGCAGGATGTTCCGCGACAGCCAATGCAGCCCCGTCTACTTCTTTCAACGGGTGGGTGAGGCTTGGGTCATGGAGCGTGATAATGGATTTGCCAAGTGCCGCAGCGTAGCCGGCATCAAAGGCTGCATTCCATTGCTTGTATTGATCGCCGAACCGAACAACCACAATGTCAGCACTTTCAATCAGCGCTCGGGTCCGGATTGCGTTTACCTTGGCCCCCTTATTGTCTTTCCAGAACGCCTGCTCCTCGGCGCCCAGAATAGTGACGCCGCAATCATCACTTGAGGCATGGTCGGTGACGGGGGCGACCAGTTCCACAGGCAGGCCAAGCTCTTGCGCGCCGGCCGCGATCTGCTCGCGCCAGTCTGTGTGGATCTCACCGGAAAGATAAACGGTCCAAGTTTTGGGGGCGGTCATGTCTGTCTCCTGAAGAGGCGTGGTTCGGCCTTGAGCTCAAGTCATAGGATATGGGAAGGCTTTTGTGTCAAAAAACCATCTTCCAAGTGCGCTTTCAGAGTTAGCAGCAAAATCTCAGTCAGAACTGGAAACAGGCTCTGGTGTGGCGGGAGCTGGTTCTGCACCGGCTCCCTCATTATTCAGGCGGTCACGCAGTTCTTTGCCGGTTTTGAAAAATGGCACGAATTTTTCGGCTACTTCAACAGGCTGCCCTGTGCGGGGGTTGCGGCCGACCCGAGCGGGGCGGCTTTTGACAGAGAATGCCCCAAATCCGCGCAGCTCAACCCGGTCACCGCGGGCAAGTGCTTCACCAATCTCGTCAAAAATCGTAGAGACAATCCGCTCAACGTCGCGCTGATAGAGATGCGGATTGGCCTGGGCGAGCTTGGCGACGAGTTCGGATTTGATCATGGCCAATCGCCCCTTCTGGCCTTGCATGGTCTCCTTAAAGAGATCCGCTTCAATCTCTTGAGAAAGAGACCGGCCTTCTACACCCCAGATGGGCCAGCATGCGCAAAGCCAACCCGATTAATGGCGGTCAGGTTGCCAAACGCTGACCAGTCCGTCAAGCGTAAGTCCCTTTGCTGCAAGAGTTTTTTCGCTTACAGACGAGGCCAGAGTGACAATGAATTCTGCCAGGGCGTCGCTTGAGATGATGCCAAAGCCTGTGTCTTCGGTGACAGCCCATTCTTCGGTTGGCAGATCCTGATCCACATCATGTTCGTCGAAGAGCCAGTCGCGGGCGACGTCTTCGCCACCAATTGCATCGACCAATCCATTCTCTAAGGCCTGGAACCCGGTATAGATGCGGCCATCACTCAAGGTGCGCGCGGCCGCTTCTTCCAGGCCGCGGCGATCAACAACAAGGCCGAGAAACCAATCGTAAGAGGCGTCAACCATGCTCTGCGTGGAGGCAATCGCTTCTCTAGGAGGGTCCTCGTAAGGGTTTGGCTGCGCTTTAAGGTCACCGGAACGCACAAAATCGACATCAACGCCAATGGTTTCCATCAGGCCTGTGAACTGGGTCAGCTGAAAGAAAACCCCAATGGAGCCGGTGATGGTGTTTCCGCGAGAGACGATATGATCTGCGCTCAAGGCCGCGATATAGCCTCCTGAGGCAGCGACTGTGCCGAGCACGGCAACAACCGGTTTGGTCTCAGCCACTTCGCGGATGGTTTCAAAAAGGGCTTCAGAGCCTGTCGTCGTGCCCCCGGGACTATCAATGTAGAGCATCAGTGCTTTGGCACTGTCGTCTTCACCAATTTCACGGATGAGCTGCTGTTGCGCACGATCATCAACAATGATCCCGCCAATGGTTACCCGGGCGACATGGTCGCCGGTGGGGCCAAAGCCTGTGCTTGGCAAAAACGCGACAATGGCAAGGCCAAGGGCAACAAGCGCGGCAATGCGCCAAAGAGAAAGGCGGCGCTTGAGGCGCCGCCTGTCAATAATGGTTTCAATGTCGAGTGACATAAAAATCTCTCCAGACAGACGGGAACAATGTTGCCCCCATCATATCTGGCCGAGACTTACTTGTCGCCTTCGTCGTTGCCGTCAGCACCCTTGAGTGCCGCGCCGAGAATGTCACCAAGTGACGCACCGCTTGCAGACGAGCCGTACTGCGCGACGGCTTCTTTTTCTTCAGCGATTTCCAGCGATTTGATCGACAGCGACAGACGCCGTGAGGCCCGGTCGATGTTGGTCAGACGGGCATCGATCTTATCCCCTACAGCATACCGCTCTGGGCGCTGCTCGGAACGATCACGGCTAAGGTCTGCACGGCGGATGAAGGCTGTGAAGTCTTCTTCGCCGACACTGACTTCGATGCCGGAATCCTGGATCGCCGTCACGGTACACGTGATGGTTGCACCCTTGGTGAGACCGCCAACGCTTTCGAACGGATCGCCATCAAGCTGCTTGATGCCAAGCGAGATGCGTTCTTTTTCCGTGTCCACGTCGAGAACAACGGCGTTGACGACTTGACCCTTCTGATAGTCCTGAAGGGCTTCTTCGCCAGACCGGTTCCAGTCGAG
>JAJFGY010000040.1 GCA_021775935.1 Alphaproteobacteria bacterium | reverse complement strand
CCCCAATCGTTTTGATCTTGTCCTTATGGCGGCCCATCGCGCCCGTGCCATGTCTGCTGGTTCTGAACTGACCATCGACCGCGACAATGACAAAAACCCGGTTGTTGCGCTTCGTGAAATCGCTGAGGAAACAGTTATTCCAGCTGAAATTCGTGAAGACATCATCGAAGATATGCAAAAACGTGTTGATGATGATGAGCCAGAAGGCATCCTGGGTGCCGATGGTGCTGACGACGAAGATGGTGCTGCTACTTCTGAGGTTCAGTTGGGCGAAGGTGACCGGATGAGCGAAGATGAACTTCTCCGCGCTCTCCAGGCACAGATCGATGCGCCCGCGCCGCCTCGCGCCCCTGAGACTGAGGAATATGATTGAGCAGCGCTTTATGCATAGGGGCTGATTATTCGAAACCCCGTCTGAGAAAGCGCCGCCCGGCATGTGCTTTGAGGGCGGCGTTTTTCGTTTTGGGCTCTGGTTTTGAGCGCTGATAGTGTTGATTGCTGCCAGACAGGCAGTGGGAAAGGCATGGGTGGTGATGCTGCGCCAGTATGAACTGGTGGATAAGGTGCTGGCCTACGATCCGGTAGCGGACGAGGCCCTGATCAATCGCGCCTATGTCTATGCCACAAAGATGCATGGCAATCAGCTGAGACACTCAGGCGACCCCTATTTCTCGCATCCTATTGAGGTTGCGGGCATTCTGACTGATCTGCGGCTTGATGCAGCCACCATCATCACCGGTCTGCTGCACGACACGATTGAAGACACTGAAGCGACGCCGGAAGATATTGCGTCGCTTTTTGGCGGGGAGATTGCGGGCCTTGTCGACGGCGTAACAAAACTCTCTCAACTTGAGTGGGACAGCGAAGACGCGAAGCAAGCAGAGAACTTCCGAAAATTTCTTCTCGCCATGTCGAATGATATTCGGGTGCTTTTGGTGAAGCTGGCCGACCGTCTGCATAATATGCGGACGCTCCATCATGTTCCCAAAGAGGCGAAACGTCGCCGGATCGCTCAGGAAACCCTCGACATTTATGCGCCGCTAGCTGGTCGCATGGGGATGCACGAGTTTCGTGAGGAGTTGGAGGACCTCTCCTTTCAGGTGATCAATGTTGAAGCACGCCAGGCGATTGAGGTGAGGCTTGAAGATTTTCGCTCGGAAAGCGGGGATGTTATTGAGCGTATTCGGTCACAGATTTTGTCTCTCTTTGAGGGAACGGATCTTGATATAGAAGTGCGCGGGCGCCAGAAACGTCCATATTCAATCTGGCGCAAAATGCAGAGCCGATCTGCATCACTGGAGCAATTGTCGGACATTTTCGCCTTCCGGGTGCTGGTTGCAGATGAGGCGGACTGCTACCGCGCTTTGGGCGTGTTGCATCGTCGGTGGCCAAGCGTGCCGGGGCGCTTTAAGGACTATATCTCAACACCGAAGAACAATGGGTACCGATCCATTCATACGACGATTGTTGGGCCTGAGCAGAAGCGCGTTGAGATACAAATCCGTACACAGAATATGCATGATGTGGCTGAGTATGGCATTGCTGCACATTGGATCTATAAGAACCCGGACGCTCAGAAATCGGATGATGCCTATGTTGATACGTTCGGATGGCTCCGGCAGCTCGTAGAGATGTTGGAGCATGGGAGCTCCGCCGAAGAGTTTCTGGAGCATTCGAAACTGCAGCTCTTCTCTGATCAGGTGTTTTGTTTCACGCCAAAAGGCATGTTGATCAATCTACCTCGCGGCGCGACCGCCTTGGATTTTGCGTACGCGGTGCATACCAAGGTCGGGGATACCTGCGTGGGGTGCAAGATTAATGGGCGTCATCTGCCGCTGCGGACGCCGCTCGCCAATGGGGATGAAGTCGAAATAGTGCGGTCCAAAGCACAGCGTCCTGTTCCCATTTGGGAGGGGTATGTTGTCACCGGTAAGGCACGCTCTGCCATCCGGCGGGCTCTTCGCCAGGAACAGTTGGAAGAGTTCACGCTGCTTGGGCGACAGATGGTGCGCTCGATATTTGAAGCAGCAGAAAAAGACGCAGCCGACGGCATCGTTGAGCGCGCGCTTGGCTCGCTGGGCTACGCTGATCTGGACGAGTTGTTTGGGGCGGTGGGTGAGGGGCTGTTGTCGGCTCATGAGATTCTGGAACATGTCTATCCGGCATCCAAAAAGGGAAAACCTCGGAAGAAGGCAAAAGTCCGATCAGTTGATGATGCTGATCCGCTGAACGCGAAGCCGCTGGTGCGTCTTCGTGGCGTTGAGCGTGGCCATGCCATTCGGTTTGCAAAAAACACGTTTCCACTGCCCGGCGACCGGATTGTTGGCATTATTACCCCCGGCGAGGGTGTGATTGTTTATCCAATTTCGTCACCGAAACTTGAAGCGTTCGATGGGGAAACGGACCGGTGGGTTGATGTTGCGTGGGAGGTGCCCGGGGCAGACGCAGAGACCTTTACCAGTCGCTTGAGCATCCGGGCGTCAAATGAAGTGGGAGCCCTGGGCTCAATTTCGACACTGATTGCTGACTATGATGGCAATATCAACAATATGACCCTCGCCCAGCGCGATGTCGATTTCTACGACATGGAAGTAGATGTTGATGTACGCGACCTCAAACATGCGACTCGTATTATAAATGCCCTTAAGGGCTTGTCGGTGGTGAACGCGATTAGCCGGGTGTGAAAATGGGCTCTTAAGAGCCCGACAACTAAAAGCTGGTAAGAAAAGACATGAACGAAAAACGGGTATTGAAGGAATTCTCTGACGCAGGAGCGCTTCTGGATGGGCATTTTGTTTTGTCGTCCGGGCTCCATTCCAGCCGGTACCTGCAATGTGCCCGTGCGTTGATGGATGCCAAGCGGGCAGCGCGGCTTTGCAAAGCGTTGGCAAAAAATGTTCACGAGCTCATCACCAAGCCCATTGATCTTGTTGTTTCACCTGCGATGGGCGGCGTGATTGTCGGCTATGAGATGGGACGCCAACTTGGTGTTCCCGCAATCTTTCTTGAACGTGTCGACGGCGAATTTACACTGAGACGCGGGTTTGACATCCCGAAGGGCACCCGCGTCCTCATGGTTGAAGATATCGTCACAACCGGCCTGTCCTCTAAGGAAGCCATTGCGGCGATCCGGGCGGCAGGCGGCAGTGTTGTAGGGGCGGCCTGTCTCATTGACCGCTCAAGCGGTAAAGCAAAAATTGGTGTGAAGCTCGCATCGCTGACGCAATTGTCGGTTCCGACTTATGCCGCAGACAATTTGCCGCCGGAACTTGCTGCACTCCCGGCAATCAAACCTGGTAGTCGGGGGCTAAAGTAAGGTTTCATGTTTCGGCGCCGTGTAGAACTCCATCCCATTGAACGCCTGAGAGAGCTTGTCTGGCCTCGGCTGGGTTGGAAGCGCGCGTTTCAATATGGCTGGAGGCGGGTATGGCGCCTTGGGGGGACGCCTCATGCGGTAGCTCTTGGCGTTGCGGCGGGGGCATTCGCTTCTTTCACGCCGTTTCTGGGTTTTCACTTTGCCGTTGGCTTTGCAATTGCCTGGGTGCTGCGGGGCAACCTGATCGCCTCAGCCTTTGGCACTTTTGTGGGCAATCCTCTCACATTCCCCTTCATTTGGATCGCGACCTACGACCTGGGCTATTGGATGCTTCAGGGTTCTGAAGCGCCGACCGAGCCTGAGCTCCAGGTGGATATGCTCTCGGGGCAGGCATTGGAGGGAATTCTGCCGGTTCTGGTGCCAATGCTAGTGGGCGGTATTCCATTGGGTCTTGTCGTGGGCGGTATTATTTATTACCTCACGCGCAGTACGGTTGAAGCCTATCAAGCAAAGCGGCGCGACCGTTTGGCAAGGAAGGCTGCTTTGAGAGACCGCCATGCCAAGGATCAGAGTGCAGTTGCGGAACTGTAATTCTGGGTGCGAGGATTGAATGATTGACCGACATACATTACGGCTTGGCGTGAACATCGACCATGTCGCCACCATCCGGAATGCGCGGGGTGGTGGACACCCAGATCCGCTGAGGGCGGCTCACCTGGCGGCTGAGGCTGGTGCTGATGGCATCACGGCACATTTGCGCGAAGACCGCCGCCATATTTCTGATGAAGATATTGATCGTTTGATGGGCGAGTTGACGCTGCCGCTTAATCTGGAGATGGCGGCAACCGATGAAATGATGGCAATCGCTCTTCGCCATCGTCCGCACGCTGTCTGTCTCGTGCCCGAAAACCGCGAGGAACGCACCACCGAGGGTGGGTTGGATGCGGCGGGGCAGCATAACCGGCTGGCACCGATGGTTGCGGATCTTTTGGCCGCCTCTGCCCGGGTTTCCCTTTTTGTAGAGGCGGACCCCAGACAGTTGGAAGCAGCTGTTTCCCTCAAGGCGCCTGTGGTGGAACTTCATGCTGGCGCTTATTGTGATGCTTGCTACGAAGGTGATGGTGCGGCTGCCGGCCGTGAACTGGAACGTCTTCAAGAGGCTGCTGCTATTGGTGCTGAACTGGGACTTGAAGTTCACGCAGGCCATGGGCTGACATTTGACACAGTGGGCCCTGTGGCCGCGATCGCAGAAGTCAAAGAGCTCAATATTGGGCATTTTCTCATTGGTGAGGCGATCTTTATTGGCCTTGACGCGTCGATAAAGAGAATGCGGGCCTTGATGGATGAAGCCCGCGCGGAGACACTAAGCACCTCATAATTCTGAGGGCTTCATATGATTCTCGGCATCGGGAACGATATTATCGACATTCGGCGGATTGAGCGGACACTTGAGCGGCACGGAGAGCGGTTCATCAACCGCCTCTATACAGACATTGAGCGGGCGAAGTCTGAACGCCGGAAAAACCGCTCGGCTTCTTATGCCAAACGGTTTGCGGCTAAAGAGGCGTGCTCCAAGGCATTGGGGACCGGCATCCGGCAGGGTGTGTTCTGGCGGGATATGGGGGTCGTCAATCTGCGGTCCGGTCAGCCGACGATGGCTCTGACGGGAGGGGCTGCAGAACGTCTGGCCAAAATGGTACCGGCGGGGATGGAGGCGCAAATTCATCTGACCATCACAGATGATGGGCCGATGGCGCAGGCAATCGTCATCATTTCAGCCATTCCAGCGACGTCATAGGGCGCGTTATTCCTTAATCGCTAGAGATGCATGACATTGGCGCGTTTGTGGTATGGTCCCGCCACTTTTGACCTATTTGAGTGAGTGCGCGCGGTAATGACCGAGAAAATGAAGAGCCTACGAGAAGTGGCGTGGGCGGAAAACGTCAAGACGATTGCCTATGCGCTGCTCATCGCCCTGGTCATTCGCACATTCCTTTTTCAGCCATTTAATATTCCGACGGGCTCGATGATCCCGACATTGCTGATTGGGGACTATCTCTTCGTATCCAAATACTCCTATGGATATTCGCGGCATTCGTTTCCGTTCAGCCTCGGTTTTTTCGACGGGCGCATATTGGGCAGTGAGCCGGAACGCGGCGATATCGCGGTCTTCAAGCTGCCGACGGACAACCGCACCGATTATATTAAGCGGGTTATTGGACTACCTGGTGATGAAATCCAGATGCGGAATTCGGTCCTCTATATCAATGGCAAAGCCGTCCCTCGTGAGCGGATCGAAGATTTCGTCGAACGTGATGCGGCAGGGAATGCGCGCGGTCATGCGCAATATCTGGAGACGCTGCCAAACGGTGTGCAACATATTACGCTGGACCTGGTGCCCAACGGGCTTGGCGACAACACCGGTATCTACCGGGTGCCAGAGGGGCACTATTTCATGATGGGGGACAACCGAGACAACTCGAGTGACAGCCGTGTCCCGAGCTCTGTCGGCTATGTTCCGCTGGAGAATTTCGTTGGGAAGGCACAGATCATCTTTTTCTCGACTGACGGATCTGCCCGGATCTGGGAGTTTTGGCGGTGGTTTGGTGCTGCGCGCTATGAACGTATGTTCGACGGGCTCAATTGAAGATACCGACCCATGACGGATGAACTGGCAGCACTTGAGGAGCGGATTGGATATCAATTCGAGGATCCAACTTTGCTGCGCCGCGCCCTGACCCACGGGAGTCAGGCATTGGCCCAGGGCGAGATTGGGTATGAACGGCTGGAGTTTTTGGGCGACCGCGTATTGGGTCTGGCGATCTCCGACATGCTGTACCACCGATATCCGGCTGAGCCAGAGGGCGACCTTGCCGTACGTCTGAATGGACTGGTGCGCGCGGAAACCTGCGCGGCGGTTGCGCGGGACTTGAAGATCGGCGACGCGCTTTGGATGACGAAGGGTGAGGATAAAGCTGGTGCTCGGGACCGTGGCAGTATTCTGGCAGATGCCTGCGAAGCGGTGATTGCAGCTCTTTACCTGGACGGCGGCATTTCGGTCGCTCGAACCTTCATTGAGGCCTGGTGGTCGCCCTTGCTGGAAGCGATGAAAGCGCCGCCACGGGATGCAAAAACGGTGCTGCAGGAATGGGCGCAGGCGAACAAAAAGGGTCTGCCGGCCTATGCAGCGGTTGGGCGCAGCGGCCCGGATCACGCACCGGAGTTTCAGATTGAATTGTCGGTTAAGGGGCTTGCGCCGGTGAAGGCTGTGGGGCCTTCCAAGCGAGCAGCAGAACAGGCGGCCGCAGAGATGCTGTTGGCGCGCGAAGGGATTGAGATATGACGGATATCAGTGCATCTGTCGGTGCTGGCGATACGAAATGCGGCTTTGTCGCCCTTATCGGTGCGCCCAATGCGGGCAAGTCGACACTGCTAAACACCATGGTGGGCTCCAAGGTTTCGATCGTAACGCATAAGGTGCAGACGACCCGCGCGCGCATTCGCGGTATTGCGCTGGAGGGAAATGCGCAGATTGTGTTTGTGGACACACCGGGCATCTTCCAGCCTCGTCGTCGGTTAGACCGCGCGATGGTGGAAGCGGCCTGGGGCGGCGCTGCCGACGCTGACGCAGTCGTGCTGCTTGTCGATGCGCAGCGCGGGGTCAACGAAGATGTAGAGCGCATTCTCGCTGGCCTGAAAAAATCGGGTCGATCAGCCATGCTGGCGCTCAACAAAATCGATCTTGTGAAACATGAGGATCTTCTGGCTTTGACTGCACGGCTTTCTGAAGCTGCTGATTTTTCAGATGTCTTTATGATCTCGGCTGAAAAAGGGCATGGGCTTAAGGACTTGAAGACCCATCTTGCGGGCCTGATGCCGCTTGGCCCCTGGCACTATCCAGAAGACCAGATTGCCGATATTCCGCTGCGCTCTATGGCGGCTGAAATCACGCGCGAAAAGCTCTATCTCCGCCTTCATGAGGAGATTCCTTACTCGCTGACGGTGGAAACAGAAAAATGGACCGGTCACAAAGACGGCAGCGCCAAGGTTGAGCAAATCATCTATGTCGAACGCGAAAGTCAGAAGAAAATTGTGATCGGCAAAGGTGGGCAGTCCCTGAAGACCATCGGCCAGTTGGCGCGAGAAGAAATGGCGGAGCTCTTCGGGCATAAGGTTCACCTGTTCCTGCATGTCAAAGTTCGTGAAAAATGGGGCGAAGAGCGGGAGCGGTTCCAGGAAATGGGATTAGAGTTTCCTAAAGACTAGACCGGGCCCAAAGACTAGATAAGGATTGCTGCCCTTGCTGTTTTGAGCGCATTGGGCACGGGAGGTGTTCACAGTGGAGTGGCGTGACCAGGGTGTTGTGCTGTCGGCAAAATTGCATGGGGAATCCAGTGCGATCGTCGAACTCTTCACGGCAGAACACGGGCGCCACGCAGGTCTGGTTCGCGGGGGAGCATCGCGTCGGATGAAGCCGGTTCTGCAACCAGGCAATAGCGTCAGTGTCACATGGCGGGCACGCCTGCCGGAGCACCTTGGGAATTTTTCCATTGATCTGGATAGGGCACGGGCCGGGGTGCTGATGGAGGACCCGCTCTCGCTTGCCGGCCTGACAGGTGCTTGCGCGGTTGTCTCTGCTCTTCCTGAACGCGAAGACCATCCTGCTCTCTATGAAGCGTTCACCATACTGCTCGACACGCTGGAGGAACCCGATGTTTGGCCTGCGGTGTTTGTTCGGTTTGAGTTGGGGCTGCTTCAGGAGCTAGGTTTTGGTCTCGATCTGACCCAATGCGCTGCGACGGGAAGTTCTGAGAATCTGATCTATGTCTCGCCAAAAACCGGACGTGCGGTTAGTCGAGAGGCGGGTGAACCTTACGAGAAGAGGTTATATCGTCTGCCGGCCTTTCTTGTTGGGGGGCGGATCACTGCGGCAGAACCAAAAGATGTTGCTGATGGCCTGCGGCTCACAGGTCATTTTCTGGAACGCCATCTGTTTGGTCCGTTTCATGGGCGCTTGCCGGATGCGCGATATCGGTTGATTGAGCGGCTGTCCATGGCATCAAGCAGAACGTCTTGAGGGGCACTTAGCTGCCGCTTGCTAGTCTTGACCTGCTGTTGCGTGGTCAACCAGAGTTTCAAGAGCGGTGAGGACAAGCTTTGTTGGCGCATCCAGCTTCTGGTTTAGCGCGTTGCGATTAAACAAGGCGTCGAGATGCGCGCTGATGATGGCTGGTTCCATCGGGCGATCAGCGTTATGTGTCCGAAGATAGCGCAAAAGAGACGCGGTAATTCGGACCACAGGAATGTGGTCGAGCGCTTTGGCCGCACCATGAATGTCTTTGCATTCTTCAATGAACGGCATCTGGTCGGGCAGGGTGCCCTTTTGCAAGTCTCTGTACACGTGCTCGATCTGCTGGATCTTCTTATTCAAGGTGTTGACGCATCGTTCCTGATTTTCAGTGATGAGTGTCTTCATCTTCTGCAGCCGTGTTTTGTCCAGCTTGAAATTGCTCTCAGTCAGGTTCCGAATTTTTTTCAGATCGGGGTCGTGGGTGACCTTCGCCAGCAACAAGTTGGGTGGATTGATGAACTCACATGGATCCCCCTTCTTTTGGCCACCACGTTTTCCGTCCGGCGCTTTCGTGGGCCCGTCAGCTTTTGTGTTGGCTTTGGCTGTCATTGGTTCAGAATCTCGCTAGGTTTCTTGTTTGAATTGGAGGTGCGTCCAAATCTCTATATCGCCCATTTTTCATCATCATCGGTGTCGGCCACCGGTTCTGCCGGCGTACTTTCCCGTTTGTTCTCTCCAAAAAATACATCGTCTGTGTGACGCCGGCGGTCTGGTCCGAAATAGGGACCGACTTTGACGAACTGGCGCGGACGTTCAATCACGCTGATGACGCGGGTTGTGAGACTGTCAGCTGACACTGGCTTCGCCAGATATTCCGTAACGCCATTGTCTCTTGCCTTCTCAATGTTTTCCATCTCCACGTGACCGGAGAGCATAATGATGGGACCGAAGGGGTTGGGATTGTCTTTGTCCATGCGAATGCGCCGGACAAATTCAAAGCCGTCCATGCGCTCCATGTTTCCATCTGTAATCAGGAGATCGGGTGCATGTTCTTTGTAGAGTTTCAGCGCAGACTCGCCGTCATTCGCTGTAATTACTTCTCCAAAGCCCATTAAAAGGAGCAGGTCATGGATAAGTTTTCGCATGTAGGGACTGTCGTCGACAAACATCGCCGTCAATACGCTGAGATCATAATCGGTCGCGGTCATGGCGCGTTCCAAAAATCGTTCCAATTATTCAATGTGTATTAACTGGTAACTCCTTACGGGCGCTAAATCTTTTGCGAAGAATTTTGCTGTTTTGCAAATCAGCTTACAGAAGAATCGCGGATATCTATTGTTTTACTGCGATCTGAACCATCCTGGAACGGATGTTCTGCAATTTTTATAAATCTAAAGTCTTGCTTTTTGCGTTTTGGA
>JAJFGY010000039.1 GCA_021775935.1 Alphaproteobacteria bacterium | reverse complement strand
CTGTTTTGTCACCGGCGCTCGCCACTACCCCTACTTCTCCGCTACACTCCAGGCAGCGAGCAAAGAGCGTGCAAAACGCCGACGAAGACGCTGAAGGGAGAGAGCGCATGCGGGTACTTGTCGTTGAAGATGACGTTGAAGCAGCGGCCTATCTGGTGAAGGGCCTCAATGAGAGTGGCCATACTGTGGATCATGCCGCAGATGGAGATGACGGGCTGTCATTTGCCATGTCAGCACCCTATGACGTGCTGGTCGTTGATCGCATGCTGCCCAAACGCGATGGCCTAAGCGTGGTCGCGACCATTCGTGAGCAGGGCAATGAAACACCTGTCTTGTTTTTAAGTGCGCTGGGCGAAGTGGATGACCGCATCAAAGGCTTGAAGGCGGGCGGGGATGACTATCTCACCAAGCCTTATGCCTTCGCGGAACTTCTGGCCCGCATCGAGGTATTGGTCCGCCGATCAAACCCGGATCAGGTGAAAACCAAGCTTCAGGTAGGTGATCTGGAAGTGGACCTGCTCGCAAGGAAAGTCTCCCGTGCCGGGACTGAGATCGACCTGCAGCCGCGTGAATTTCGTCTGCTTGAGTATCTTATGAAAAATGCTGACCGGGTCGTCACCCGCACCATGCTGCTGGAAAATGTCTGGGAATATCACTTTGACCCGCAAACCAACGTGATTGATGTGCATATTTCCCGCTTGCGCTCCAAAATTGACAAGAATTTCGACACTCCCCTCTTGCATACAATCCGTGGTGCCGGATACTCGCTACGTGCAGCAGGGTAATCTTCTAAATACAACCACTTTCAGGCTGGCGCTGATTTACCTCGCGCTTTTCGCCACCTCTGCGATTGCGCTTCTGGGGTATGTCTATTGGAATACCGCGGGCTTTTTGGCCCGTCAGTCTGATGAGGCGGTTCAGCTGGAGATTACAGGGCTCGCGGAGCAATATGCTCAGGGCGGTCTTGCGCAGCTTGTCCATATCGTTATTCAACGAAGCCGTGATCCGCGCCAAAGTCTCTACCTGTTGGTGGATGGTCGCGGCAGTGTTCTTGCGGGCAATCTCGGCCGCAGGCCGGGTGTTGAACCAGACCAAGACGGCTGGATGAATTTCGACTTCAATCGCCTCACCATGGAAGGCGCAGAAGTACGTCCCGCACGAGCAAGAGCCTTTCCATTGCCGGACGGTTCTTTTCTGATGGTGGGCCGCGATGTTCAAGAACTGCGCAGCGTCGAAAGTCTGATCACGACATCTCTCGCCTGGGCGATTGCGCTCACTGTTGCCCTTGGTCTGGTGGGCGGGGTGATTATTTCTCGCAACATGCTGGCGCGTATTGACGCCATCAACCAGACCAGCCGCAACATCATGCGCGGTGATTTATCACAGCGTGTATCTGTCGCGGGCTCTGGCGACGAGCTGGACCAGCTGGCTGAAAACCTGAACGAGATGTTGGAGCAGATCGAAAACCTCATGACGGGCATGCGCGAGGTCACCGACAATGTTGCGCATGATCTCAGAAGTCCGCTGAACAGGCTGCGTACGCGTTTGGAAATGGCTTTGATGCAACCGGGCTCCACGGAGGATGTGCGCACGGAGCTGGAACGGTCTATTGCTGATGCTGATCATCTGCTCTCAACTTTCAATTCCCTATTGGCAATTGCGCGCGCTGAAACCGGGTCCCTGCGCGATACCATGACGCGGTTTGATCTGAGTGAGCTTGTGCAAGACGCCGTCGAACTCTATGAGCCTGTGGCCGAAGACGCAGGGATTGAGTGCAAGGTTGAAGTGGACGAAGGCCTGGATATTTTTGGCAACAAAGAGCTTTTGGCACAGGCAATTGCCAATCTGCTCGACAACGCGATCAAGCATGGCAGCAAGGCCACTTGCGGGGCACCGCAAATAATTGTCCAGGCACGTCGTGCGCGTGGAGAGGTTTGTGTGAGTGTCGCCGACAACGGACCAGGTATTGCAGAAGAAGACCGCGGGCGCGTGCTCGGTCGGTTTGTTCGCCTGGAAGAAAGCCGCAACACGCCGGGCAGCGGCCTTGGCCTATCGCTCGTTGCAGCCGCCGCACAACTCCATGGCGGCAAGCTCAAACTCAATGACGCGGAACCCGGGCTTATGGCTGTGCTTCACCTGCCCAACCGTGCGACCTAACGGGCTTTCGCAACGCCCGCCTGGCATGCGGCCGTATAGAGCGCCACAACATCCTGCAGCGGTGTGCTGAAGTCAGCTGTCTCCCGCGTAGCCTGCGCGAGCGGGGTAGACGCCGCAGCGGCAAACACCTGTGCGGCAGCATCATGAAACCCGGTCGGGAGATTAGCTGCGCCAAATGTTGCGGCAATCTCGCGCATTTCGCCGATCCAGCGGGCGGAGTCCGGCGCGATGAAGGGGGCAATGAACTGCATGCGCTGCCAGACGTCGTTTTGGCTGAGTTCCAGTTCTTCTGAAAAGGGCTCAAACAGATCAAGAGCCTCGGCAAGCATTAGCACAGCGGTCTGCAGCGTCATTTGCCCTTTGGTCAGCGCCGCGTAGCACATTTTGAGGCCGGAAGCCTGGCCCACATTTGGCCCAATCGGTTTGAGGTCCAGGCCATGACCATCCAGAACTGCCAATCTGTCCACATGGGGCCCACTGACATAGAGCCGTATCCTCTTCCCATCCTGGGGAGGCATGCCAATGATGCTGGCATCAACGAAATCAGCGCCTGCAGCGGCAATTTTCTCGCCTATTGCAACAGCGGATTGAGGCGAGACCGCGTTGCAATCAACAAAGAGCGGTGTCGATTGTGTCTTCTGACAGGCCGATGCAATTTTTGCAGCAAAGGCGTCCGCCTGTTCCGGCGGCATTACCGACAGGATGATCTCAGCATCGCGCACAAGAGCGTCCAACGTGTAGACATCGCGCGCACCAGCTTCCTGCGCGCGCGCTTGTGACAAGGTTCCTCTACCGGCAAGACAGGTCAGGACATCATGTCCACCACTGGTGAGTTCTGCAGCCATGCGATGACCCATGCCGCCCATTCCGATGATTGCAACTCTGCTCATTGTTCCTCCTCACACCCGAATCGGAGAATGATCGGTGCAAAAACTGATTCGTTGAATGTGCTCAGACCCGCATTCCCAAGCCGTATTCTTGCAGCTAATGGGTGGTGTGGGACGTCAATTTGTATCATTTCCGGCGCTGAATGCCATTTATCCCCGGAAAAATGATGTTCTGACGCAAAACAGTACGAATTTTCGTAGCGGCGCAATTTGTCTTTTGTTACTGCTCATAAAGACGGGGGCACCCGGAGGCCAATTTAGGAGAGTGGACTTATGAGCAAGGCAGACTTTATTGAACGTGTTGCAAATGCTGGCGATCTGAGCAAAGCAGAAGCAAAACGTGCTGTGGAACTGGTATTCGGCGAAATCGAAGCCGGTCTGAAAGCATCTAAGAAAGAAGGCAAGTACACGATCGGTACGTTCGGTACTTTTGCTGTTTCCAAGCGCAAAGCACGCATGGGGCGCAACCCACGCACTGGCGAAGCGATCAAGATCAAAGCATCGAAGACATTGCGGTTCCGCCCGTCTTCACAGCTGAAAGAGTCAGCTGGCTGCTGACCTGATTTCAGCAATGCTGTAGGAATAGGCCTGTCGGTTTACCGGCGGGCCTTTTTCTTTGCGTGAGACGGAGCGAGATGCACGATGGCTAAGAAGTCCGGTGCCCTGTTGCTTGATCAGATTTCCAAACTGCCCAAAGCGTTTGATGAGACGCGGGGCGGCGAGACCCTGAGTGATCTACGCACCGCCCTGACGGGTACCAGGTGGGAAGACCTGGCAGCGACAGAGGCATTTGGTGCGCTTGCAACGTCGCTCACTGGCAATTCCCCATTCCTGGCGCGAACCTGTTTGCGATATCCAGAGATGCTGCCGGAAATCACCGAGACGGCGCCTGACGCGGCTTTTGATGCCGCACTGATACAGCTGGAAGCAGACGCGGCCGCTGCTGCCACGCTGGCCGACCTCATGGCCCGTGTACGCCGGGCAAAGTCTGAGCTGGCTCTCAGGGCCGCTGCCGCCGATATTGCGGGGATTTGGTCGCTTGAAGAGGTCACGGGAAATCTCACCCGGTTTGCCGACATGGTTCTGGAGTGCGGCTTCACCTGGCTGCTGCGCAAGGCAGCGGAGAAGGGTGACATCGTTGGTGAGGCCGTTTCATCTGCGCAGAGTGGGCTTGTTGTGCTCGCCATGGGAAAATATGGCTCCGGCGAACTCAACTATTCCAGCGACATTGATATTGTTGTTTTCTATGAGCCCGAAACGCTGGCCTTGAAAGACGGGTTGGACGACAGCACCTTTTTCGTACGCCTCACCAAAGACATTGTGAAACTGATGCAGGAACGCACGGAAGACGGTTATGTCTTCCGCACCGACTTGAGGTTGCGCCCTGACCCGGGCGGGACCCGCATTGCCATGTCTCTTCCGGCTGCCGAACAATATTATGAGAGCCGGGGACAGAACTGGGAACGTGCAGCCTTCATTAAAGCCCGTCCTGCAGCCTGCGATCTGGAGGCCGGGACGCGGTTCCTGAAGATGCTCTCCCCGTTTATCTGGCGCAAATATCTCGACTATGCGGCTATTGAAGATGTGCACTCAATGAAGCGGCAAATCCACGCAGTTGGAGGGCACGGGTCGATTGCAGTTGAGGGGCATAACATCAAACTGGGGCGCGGCGGCATTCGGGAGATCGAGTTTTTCGTTCAGACCCAGCAATTGATCGCCGGCGGCCGAGACGATGAATTGCGCGGCATGCAGACCATGCCCATGCTCGACAAATTGGTGGAGAAGGAATGGATTGAGCCTCTCGTCGCCGAAGAGATGAAGACCGCGTATCGGTTTTTGCGCACACTCGAACATCGGTTGCAGATGATTGATGATGAACAGACCCATTCTCTACCGGACACGGCAGAGGGGATCGAGCACGTCACCTGCTTCATGGGATACCAAACCCGCGATGATTTTGAGGGCGATCTGCTTCTTCATCTCACCCGGGTGAAAGATCACTATCGGGCACTATTTGAGAGCGCCCCCCCGTTGGGAGAGGAAGGGGGCAGTCTTGTTTTCACGGGCGCGGAAGATGACCCAGAAACGCTGAGAACCTTGAGCGAGCTCGGGTTCAAAAACCCTGAAAACATGTCAGCAACCATTCGCAGTTGGCACTCGGGCAGGTTTGCAGCGACCCGCAGTCCACGCTCACGCGAACGCCTAACAGCGTTGATGCCGGAGCTGCTGCGCGCTCTGTCGCGGACCGGCGAGCCAGACATTGCTTTTCTGCGCTTTGATCAGTTTCTAAGTGGCTTGCCGGCTGGCGTGCAGCTTTTCTCTCTGCTCTACGCAAACCCGAGCCTGTTGAGCCTTATTGCCGAGATATGTGGAACAGCACCCCGCCTTGCGACCTATCTCAGCCAGAACGCGGGTGTCCTGGACGCTGTCCTCGCACCCTCCTTTTTCACCAGGCTGCCAGATGTCGCAACGCTCGAGCAGGAACTTGGGGAGACATTGAGCTCCGCCCGTGACTTCCAGGATGTTTTGGACTTCGCCCGTGTCTGGGCGAGGGAACAGCGTTTCCGTCTGGGCGTGCGGGTTCTCTCCGCCAGCGCAAATGCACGCGAAGCAGGGCCTGCTTATAGTGCGGTCGCGACAGCGCTCATCCGCCAAATGCAGGTGCGCGTGATGGAACCGATCACCGAAAAACATGGGCACATGCCAGGCGGCGAGATAGCTGTGGTTGCGATGGGCAAACTCGGCAGCAGGGAGATGAGTTCCGCCTCAGATCTCGACATCATCACGATCTATGAGGTGCCCGAGGGCACGGAGGCATCAGATGGACGAAAGCCGCTCACATCGTCGCAATATTATGCGCGCGTCACGCAACAACTGGTAAGTGCCCTTACCGCGCCGACAGCGGAAGGGAAGCTCTACGAGGTAGACCTTCGATTGCGTCCCTCGGGCAATGCGGGGCCCGTTGCCTCGCAGCTTTCCTCATTTGCAGCGTACCAGGCGACCGGTGCCTGGACCTGGGAGCACATGGCGCTCACCCGAGCCCGCGTGCTCACCGGGTCGCCTGAGCTTGTTGCAAAAATCGAGGCGACCATACTTGAAACACTGTCCAAACAGCGCGACCCGCAGCAGACGGCAGGCGATGTGCGCGACATGCGAGCCAGGATCGCGAAGGAAAACAAAACAGATGATCCCTGGGAGCTAAAGCATGTCCGTGGTGGTCTCATCGATCTGGAATTCATTGCCCAATATCTTCAGCTTATTCATGCCCATGAACACACCGATATTCTGACATCCAACACTCGTGACGTTTTCAGCCAAAGTGCTGCATTGGGGGTGCTCCCGCACGACGTGTGCGACAGACTAATCGCTGCCTTTGATCTACAGCATGATCTCACACACATATTGCGCATCTGTGTGACAGGGACGCTGAAACCAGAAAGCGCAACCGAGAGCCTGAGAGTGCGATTGGCGCAGGGGGGCAATGCGCCTGATTTTACAATTCTGGAGGCGTCGTTGCAGGACGCCCAGGCAGACGTTCTCGCCCTCTATTCCGATATTGTCGGTGACACGCCAGCCTAGAGGCTCGGCCGCCATAGTTTGGCTAACTAATTGCAGTTCATTGGAAGTCCCGGTTCGTTTAGCGGATTGGTGATTTGCCGCTTTGGCAGAACACCGCCGGATTTAGCGTTAACGGGGCAACGGAATTTTCGCACCCGTCTCTTCATGGGGCGACGTGAATGATGAAGGTTGGTATCGCATAGACACATTGTCTCGATATGGGACAATGAGCGTGTGCGAAGTGGAGTGAGTAGACGCATGGAACGCGTAGACGCAGTGATTATCGGAGCGGGGCTAAACGGCCTCACTGCGGCTGCACGTCTAAGCGGCGCCGGGCTTTCAGTTTTGATTGTGGAGCGCTCCGGGCATGTCGGAGGGGGCGCCGCGCACGCAGAACTCGCACCCGGCTATTCAGCACCCCCTATTGGTTTTTCCCATGGATATGTCTCGCCGGAATTGATCCGGGAATTTGATCTTGGGCGGGCGGGACTGCAGCTCATTCGGCGAGAAGGCGGCATCTCCCTCTTTGACGAGGGAACCCATGTTGCCAATTACGCCAATGAAAATGTGATGCGCCGGGAGATCGCACGCCATTCGCGTCGCGATGCAGATGCCTGGCCACGCTTTGTGCGTGACATGAAGCGCCAGGCTGAGCTTATTCGCCGATCGCTGCTGGAAAAACAAGAGGATCCGGCGGAATGGTCGCTCAGCGCCATCAAGCAGATGATGTCGCGGACAAAGACCGTCATGGGCATGGACCCAGAGGAGCTTTATGAGTTAACGCGGTTCTGGTCGCTTTCCCTCAATGATCTCCTGGAAAGCTATTTTGAAAGCCCACAGGTGCGCGCCCATCTGGCGGCGCCTGCATTGATTGGCCGCGCACTTGGGCCCTTCGATCCGACGGGCGCAGCGCTTTTGCCCGCACAATGGATGACCGGCAGCACCGGTGGTGCGCCATGGCGGATGAGCCCTAAAGGGGGCACGCAGGCGCTTGCCGATTGTCTGGGCAAGATCGTTCGCGACCGTGGCGGCGACATTCGCTTCGATGCGGAAGTCACTGACATCAAGATGCTCGACAAAAAGGCTGCTGGCGTCATCCTGGCCGACGGTGAGGAAATTGATGCAGGCATTGTGCTGTCGGATCTAGACATCAAGCGTAGTTTCCTCAGCCTCTTTCAATGGTCCGGTCTGCCCGATGGATTTGCAAGAGATGTTGCGAATGTGCGGATGGAAGGAATTGTTGCGCGGATCAATTTCGCCCTGGATGGCATGCCAGAGATACAGGGCGTTGCAAGGGACAATCCGGCGCTCTCAGGCGGTCTAATGATCGGCGGTGGCCTTCAGCCCATGGAGCGGGCATATGAAGACTGGCTAGACCAGCGTCCACCCACAGCACCGCTCCTGGAAGTGTCTATTCCAACACTTGAAGACCCAAGTCTGGCACCAGAAGGCGGACACATTTTTGCTGTGTCAGTTCAATATGTCCCGACTGAGCTGCATGACGGTGTTTGGTCAAGTGCGCGCCGGGACGCGCTGATGCAAACTGTGAAGGAGATGATCTCCCGTCACGTGCCCGAACTTGAAAAACATATTGTGGCTGACGAGTTGCGGTTGCCATCAGATATTGAAGACCAGGCAGGCTACACACGCGGGGACCCGTTCCTCGGACAAATGTCTCTCGACCAAATGTTCTTCAATCGTCCGGTTCCAGGCTTTAGTGGATATGAAAGCCCAATCAAGAATTTCTTTGTCTGCTCCGCAAGCAGCCATCCCGCAGGTCTTACCCTGGGTGCTGCTGGCGCAAACGCCGCTCAAAGCATTTTAGGGTCCGTGAAGGGGAGGCGCTCATGAGCGAGGACGCCCTTCAATATGACGCCATTGTCATCGGTGCCGGGCATAACGGTCTGGTGTCAGCGGGCTATCTGGCAAAAGCGGGAAAAACTGTCGTCGTGCTGGATGCCGCAGAGTTTGTTGGTGGCGCGGCACGCACCGCTGAGATATCCCCTGACTATCAGGTTTCGACAGCGGCCCATCTTGTGTCGAGTTTTCCACGCAGGGTTGAGAAGGACCTGAAGCTCTCCAAGCATGGTTTGAGTTGGGCGACCAAAGATATGGCAACGGTCGCCCTCGATCGGGATGGCAAGCACATCACTCTGTCGTCTGGCGGTAAGAATGACCTGATGAAGATTGCCGCCCATGCAGCACGCGACGGCGACGCATGGAAACAGTTTGATGCGCGCATGCGTAAATATGTGAAACTTCTAGCACCACTGCTTGAAGGACCGATGCCGCAAACGGGCAAGGATGCACCCTCCAGGCTCGCGACTATGATGGCGCTCCGGCTGGAAAAACTGGGGCCGAAAGATCTCCGGGCCTTCATGCAGCTCATGCCCTCAAGCGTTGCTGCTTTGTTGGATAGAAATTTTGAAGGGGATCTGATCAAAGGCGCGTTGTCGCTGGATGCAACGCTTGGCAATCACGCCGGTCCGCATACGCCCGGCACGGGTTTTTCTCTTGTGTACAAGCGCGCGCTCGAAGCGATGGGGCAGGGCGTGGGCTATCCGGTTGGAGGTACCGGTGCGCTGACAGAGGCGCTCGCGACTTCCGCTGAGGCCGCAGGCGTCCGCATCCGGCTGGAGAGCCCTGTAAACCAAATCATTATTGAAGACGGGCGTACAAAAGGTGTTCGTCTGGAAGATGGGACTGTGTTCGAGGCACCACTTGTGATGAGCAGTGCAGACCCCAAAACAACCTGCCTTGATCTTGTCGGTGCCCGCCACTTCGAAGCACCTGTGGCGACCCACCTGAGCCGTATTCGAATGGAAGGGGCGACTGCTAAAGTCAATCTGGCGTTGGAAGGCCTGCCCACTTTTAAGAACTTCACTGACAAAGAATATGGCGGACGACTTCTGATCGCGCCTGACATGGGAACTGTTGAACGATCGTTTACGGCTGCGAAGCGAGGCGAGCTGACCTTGGAGCCGGTTATGGAACTGGTTATTCCCTCTTATCATGATCCACGTCTTGCGCCGATGGGGCACCATGTCATGTCGATCGTATTGCCCAATATGCCTTATGAGATAAACGGGGGATGGGAGGCACAGAGAGACATGCTGATGAAGCGGGTCATCGATACCGTGCGCGAGTATGCGCCAGACATCAGCCACAAAATTATCGCCGGAGAACTTCTGACACCGCCGGAGCTGGAAGAAAGCTTCGGAATGAGCGGTGCGCATTGGCATCAGGGGAACATGAGTTTCGATCAATTGCTTGCCTTCCGGCCCGCGCCGGGCATGGCAAACTATGGGGGAGCTGTTGATGGACTGTATCTGTGTGGTGCGGGAAGCCATCCCGGCGGAGGGTTGAGCGGCTTGCCGGGTAAGTTTGCTGCAGAGACCGCACTGGCGAGGGAGAAATCCAAATGACCGATAGGCAGGACGATCAAGCCCTCGCAGATGCCGCAATTGACGTATCTCGAGACTCGCCGCTAAACGGCGCAGGTGTTGCGCCGGACCCCGCCTGGTTTGAACAGTCGGTGGTTGAAGAACCTTTTTCACGCCACGTATTGACAACACCTTTGCATCTTGATGTCGCAGCCGAAAGCAGGACCAACAGGTGGGTCGACTGGTCGGGCTATACAGTGGCTGATGTCTATACGAGCGTAGATCAGGAATATGATGCGCTGCGAACCCGCGCGGCCCTTTCTGACATCTCTCCTCTGATAAAATACCGCGTGTCAGGGCGAGAGGCGGTCCCTTTCCTCAATCGTCTTCTCACCCGCTCAGTTGAGACACTGAACATTGATCGGGCGGCGAGAGCCATTCTCTGTGCAGGCGATGGAAACATTATCACACAAGGCATGCTTTTCCGTTTGGCTGAGGAAGAGTTTCGTCTGGTTGTCCGCTCCTCTCATTTGGACTGGTTGGAACAGTCGGCCATCGGGTTTGACGTTCGGGTTGAGGATGTCAGCGGGACAATTGCCGGTCTGTCGCTCGCAGGTCCCGCCGCTGCAAAAGTGCTGGCGGCAGCGGGGATGGAGAAGCCAGAGGCGCTGAGTAAGGGCGAAGCGCGTTGGGAACAGCTTGGGGGCATGCCTACCTATGTCAGCCGTACCGGCATGATGGGTGGGACAGAATATGAGTTATGGACTGACCCATCCGATGCCTCTGTTCTGTGGAGGCGCTTGTTGGATGCCGGACGCACGCAAGGCATAAGACCGGTTGGCGCTGCTGCACGAGATGTTGCGCGTCTTGAAAACGGCGTTGCGCTTGAGGGCGTGGACTACCAAAGTGCGCTCACCGCCTTCGACAGCGCTGATACACGCACACCCTATGATTTGAGCCTGGGCGGTTTGGTCGACCTGGAACGAACGGTGTTTAACGGCCAAAAGTCGCTCTCCCGTGTTGCTGACAGAGGCAGTGCTTCGGTGCTTGTCGGTTTGGAATTGGCGCTGGCCGAAGGGGCGCCCATCGGACCGGTCTGCATGGAGGAGAGCCGGGTGGGGCAGGTCAAGTCTCATGCCTGGTCACCAAGTCTTCAATGTGTCGTGGCGCTTGCGGTGATTGAGGCATCGGCTCTGGGGGCCTCTGACGGATTTACCGTTGAGACGGCAGGCTCATCTCGCCAGCCTGTAAAGCTCGCAAAACGGCCTTTTTTGCGTTTTTCCTAGATTTCCCGATATCTATCGACGGAATTTCCGAGCCGCCGCGTTTAACTCTATGAATGCGCTCGGGCCTGCTTTACCCAGACTCAGTATCCCCGATTTGGGATTTCAGTTCGCGCGGTTCATGCAGCAGGCGTGTACGCAAAACTCTTGCACGTCGACTGTACATATTCGTCTTTGTGGGTACTCCAATGGAGATTAATTCATGCGTAAGAACAAATTCATTCTGATGTCTGGTGCAGCTGCCCTGATTCTGGCGACTGCCGGTGTTGCCATTGCTGAAAGAGGGCCAGGTGGTGGACATCGAAACCCTGATCAAATGTTTGAGAGACTGGACCTCAACAAGGACGGCGAAATCACCCGCGAAGAAGCTGAAGGTGCGCGCGAGGCCCGCTTCAACGAAGCTGACAGCAATGGCGATGGTCTGTTGTCTCCAGAAGAGATGACAGCTGCAAGAGAAGCCAAAGCCGCCGAGCGCCAGCAGCGCCGCTTCGAAAAGCTCGACAGCAACAAAGATGGTTTGCTGAGTCAGGAAGAAATGTCGGCCAGTCGTCGCGGTGAGCGACATGCACGCATGTTTGACCGTGTCGATGCCAATGATGACGGCAAGATCACCCGCGAAGAAGCAGAAGCCATGCAGCAGCGCATGCGCGAGCATCGTGGCGAGCATCGCGGCGACAACTAAAAATGAGGTCCGCGCTGAGGCCATCTGATTTGAGAACGGATGACTTTGGCGCGGTCCCACGTTATAGACAAAGCACCGCCAGTAGAAGGTGGAGGAAAGGGCGGGTCGTCATTCCGCAGGGAACAGAGAACGGAATGGACGATGATACTCTGATGCGGGCCCTCGCATCGGGTGACCCGGCGGCTGGCCGCCTTCTGGTGGAGAACCACCTAACCCATGTTCTGGCTGTAGCACGCCGCATGTTGGGTGATCAGACAGAAGCTGAGGATGTTGCCCAGGACACGTTCATGCGGGCATGGAAGGCAGCTGAACGCTGGGAACCAGGGCGTGCGAAAGTGTCTACCTGGCTGCATCGTATTGCGATGAACCAGTGTCTGGATCGGCTGCGCAAGAAGAAGCCCGAACCGCTGGACCCGGATTTTGACGCAGCGAGTGATGACCCAGACCCCGAAGTTCAGTTGCAACAGCAGCAAATGGCAAGACGGATCGATGGTGCGATCCAGATGCTGCCGGATAGGCAGCGTGCCGCCATCGTTTTGTCTCACTACCAGGGTCTCTCAAACCCGGAAGCTGCAGAGATTCTGGACGTGAGTGTTGAGGCTGTTGAGTCCCTGTTGTCGCGCGGACGCCGTGCATTGAAACAATCCTTGAGGCCGGAATGGTCTGAATTAAGGGGAGAGGGCGATCTGGTATCGGCCATCCCGTCAGAGAGTGTGAAGAAATGACAGACGCACCTGAAACCCAGCCCGAAGCCCAGAAAGCAAGAGCGCGTGCCCAGGAAGTGCTGGATGCCTATGGCGCCGACGAAACCCGTTGGCCGGAAACTGACCGTGAGGCTGTGCGACGGGCAATCGCCGCTGACCCTGCTCTCGTCAGGAGGCAGGCTGAAGAAGCGGCATTCGATGCCCTGTTGGCACTGGCCCCTGTTGAGGCACCGAGTTTGGCCCTGCAAACCCGTATCCTGGCGACACGGAAGGACGAAGGGGTAGGTGGCCTCGGCATCGTGCGGCAATTGCTGGAACTGCTCTGGCCTTACGGATCAGCGGCGATCCCGGCGGGCGCTCTGGCAGCGTCTGTTCTTTTGGGTGTGGCGTCTGGCGGACTGACAAATCCCGCGACGGAGACCTGGAGCGAGGACCAATCTTATGACGTGCTGGCGCTCGCACTTGGCGATACAGCTTTAGCTGACAATGGGTTGACGGAGGAATGGCAATGAGTGACCAGATGACACCTGAAACAACCCGGCCTGTCCGCAAATGGCTTGGGCCAGTTCTACTGATCTCTCTGGCTCTTAATCTGTTCCTGGGGGGGCTTTTTGCCGTTGGGTATTTCAAAGAGGGGCAACATCGCCGTGGCGCACATGGCATGTCCATGGGGCTGCCCCATCACATCGTCGCCAGGCATTTGACCGAAGATGAGCGTCAGGCCCTCAGAGCGACGATGCGCGAAAATCGGTCGACGTTCCAACCTCTGTTCAAGGACCTGCGCGCGGCCCGAATGGCATTGAGCGAAGCTGTCGGGGCAGACCCCTATGACCCGGAAGCTGCCAGCGAAGCCTTCGCTGCAATGCGGGCAGGCATGGACGCATTGGCCACCCGGTCGCAAGGGGCACTGGTGGAGGCATTTGCTGACCTAACGCCGGAAACCCGCGAGAAGATTGCAGAGGCGCTGAAGCGTGGTCGCCGTGGAGATCGGCATCGTGGGGAAGAGGCGCGGTCTCAGGAGAACCGGAATGATTAGGATTTAGAACAGTCCCTTCTGTTGCAGGTAGTATCTGGTAACCACTCTCGCTTATGATTAGGTCACCTAAGAATGAGATGAGGCGGCCATGAGCAAGAGAGAAAAACCAGTGTCAGCAGGGCGAGCGTCTCTGGGTGACTGGAAGGCCTTCTGTGCGGCCCACCCTGAAATCTCTTATCTAAACGCTGTCTTCACGGATCAGTGCGGCACAGTGCGTGGAAAACGTGTCCCGGTGGAAGAAGCCGACAAGATATTTACCGATGGTCTTCAACTACCCATGTCAGTCTATTTTCTGGACGTGACCGGTGTGAATGAAGATATTCATGGCCGAGGGTATTCAGACGGCGACCCGGATGGCACCGCATATCCGATTGCGGGTACCGTGGCACCGGTTCCCTGGGCATCCGACCAGGCGCAGGTTTTGATGACCATGGAAACGCCAGAAGGGCAAGCCTGCGAGTTTGAGCCGCGCAACGTGTTGGCGCGCGTTGCCGAGCGACTGAGCGCACGGGGCCTGATGCCTGTCTCGGCAGTTGAATTTGAATTCTATCTTCTAGATCCCAAGCCCGACGCGAAAGGGAGGCCGCTTGCGCCCATCAATCCGAGTACGGGTGATCGTGAGAGGTCAAACCAGGTCTATGGTCTCTCGGAGCTGGATGGATTTGGTGATCTGCTTAGCGATATTGGATCGTATGCCTCTGGACTTTCTGTGCCAGCCTCTGCAGCGGTCGCAGAATTTGCGCCGGGTCAATATGAGATCAATCTGAAACATGGGCCTGAGCCCTTACGCTCTGCCGACCATGGCATCCTGTTGCGCAATTTGATCAGCGCCGCTGCCCGAGAGCACGGGCTGCGCGCAAGCTTTATGGCGAAGCCATTTGCCGACCAGGTAGGTAATGGGTGTCACGTACACACAAGCCTGCTGGATACCGAAGGTCGTAATGTCTTTGATGATGGCGGCGAGAGGGGCACGGATCTCATGCGCCATGCGATCGGCGGTCTGCAGCGCACACTGCCTGCGGCAATGGCAGTGCTGGCACCGAACCTCAATGCCTATCGCCGGTTTGGCCCGAACCTCTTTGTGCCGGTGAACGGTGCGTGGGGATATAACAACCGGTCTGTCGCCTTCCGCGTGCCAACCGGCGCGCCGCAAGCACGCCGCATCGAGCACCGCGTCGCCGGCGCCGATGCCAATCCATATCTGGTGCTTGCTGCAATCCTCGCGGGGATTGACTATGGGATTGAGAACAAAATTGATCCAGGTGAACCGACCGAGAACAATGCCTGTGACCGTGTGGATCCGGATCTACCGCTGACCTTGCCTCGTGCACTTGATGCATTCATCGCATCACCTGTGCTCCGCGACTATTTCGGAGACCTGTTTGTCGATATTTATGCCGAAACGAAACGCCTGGAGTTTGAAAAATTTAACCAAACCATCTCCACCCGTGAGCTGGAATGGTATCTCTAGGCGATTGAAGCTAGTGCGTTGCAGCCAGCGGCACGGTGAAAGAGACGGTCGTTCCCACACCTTCATCGCTCTCAATGGTTAGGGCACCCTCATGCATTTCCACAAGTGAGCGTGACAATGCGAGGCCCAGGCCAGTGCCTTTATGCTTCTTGCTGTGCTGAGATTCCACTTGCTCAAAGGGTTTGCCGAGCTTGGACAGATGCGCAGCTGGAATGCCAATCCCGGTATCAGAAACGGAAACACGAAGCTGGCCTTGCATGGCTTCTGCGCTAATGGTCACAGCACCACCTGCTTCAGTGAATTTCACCGCGTTGGAGAGCAGGTTGAGTAGAACCTGTTTGACAGCGCGTTTGTCCGCAAGCACCGGTGGTTGAAGGCCTATATCGTTGGTGAGACGTACTTGAGCAATATCGGCGCGGCCGGCGACAAGGCGCAGCGCGTCGCGCACGGCATCAGCAATGTCGAGATGTTCAAGCTCTAGGGTCAGGCGTCCTGCTTCGATCTTGGACATGTCGAGAATGTCATTGATCACATCCAGCAAATGTTCGCCACTCGCTTTGATATCGGTTGCGTACTCATCATATTTTGGCGCGCCAAGCGGGCCAAAAAGCTGCGTTTCCATCATCTGCGAAAAGCCGATGATCGCGTTGAGCGGCGTGCGCAACTCGTGGCTCATATTGGCCAGGAATTCAGACTTGGAGCGGTTGGCCGCTTCTGCCCGGGATTTCTCAGCGGCATATTTCTCAGCAAGTTCAACAAGCTGGCTTGCTTGATCCTGAAGCTTGGACTTTGACATTTCCAGATCGCTCACCGTCGACTGAAGCCGGTCCTGGTGCGTTGTCAGCGCTTCTTCCTGTGCCTTGATGGCAGAAATATCAGTGCCAACACTCACATGGCTGCCATCAGCTGTGGAGCGAGTGCTGATCTGCAGCCAGCGCCCGGTGGGCAACCTGATCTCAGTAGCATCAGCCTCCGGATCAGAAGGCCACGCTTCTGCGAGGCCTGTATGATCAAAGAGCGCGGCACGGGTGGTGCCTGCAACAGCCCGGTCGGCGTCTATGTCCAGAAATTCCCGGAACTTGTCATTACACGCCAGGAGCATGTCATCCTGATCGAACAGGACGAAGGCCTCACCAATGCTGTCAATAGCATCGCTCAGGCGGTCCGTCGCCAATTGTGCGGTGGCCTCAGCATTGCGTTGTTCAGAAATATCAATGGTTAGACCAATGACCCGGTCCCCCATATTGCGCGGGGCGCTCCAGACCTGACCCTTGGCATGGACCCAAATCCACGTGCCGTCTTCATGCAGAAGGCGAAAGCTGGTGTCATAAGACCGCGATGCCCGCTCTGGTGCTGCAATGATATCGTCGATTGACCCCACATCGTCTGGATGGGTCAGCGCCTTAATTTCAGCAGGCGTCATCCGTGTCGCCGGTTGGCGCCGTCCGAGCATGTCAAACATGGCCTTGGACCAATAGACGCGGTTTTCGGCAATGTCCCAGTCCCAGATGCCACAACGCGCACCCGCAAAAGCCATGTCGAACCGCTGTTGATTGTCTGCGGCTTGCCTTTGGGCTTCAGCCTTGCGTTCGTTGGAGCGCACAAGGCCATATCCAAGACCGAGGCAGGCAGCGCTGACCAGCGCAGAGAGCAGGAGGGGACGAGACAGTCCTTCCTGCCATGCCAGCGCACCGTTGGCGGCTGTGAGGGCAACAGCAGAAACGCCAAGGGTCAGCTTCTGCGCCCAAGTCGTTGGTTCTGCACTTTTATCGGGTATATCTGAGCCGTCTGTTTCACGCGACATGGCGCCAGGTATCTTTTCTCTTACTGTGGCCACAAGGTTCATCTGTCTTCAGCCCCCTCATGGCGAGGTCCATTCTAGACCCCAAAAGCGCGCTCGCCAATCCGGCAGAACATCTAGGTTTCTGCGGATCTGATTCGCTTTTTTGATGATTCAGTGGCGCGTTAACTTTGTCCAGTTCTGCCAAAGGCAGAACCAAAAATCACCCGGCAACGGTGCATTTATGACTCACTTCATGCTTGCCTGGTCAGGTCAGAGATTTGCTGGCGATCTCATAGACATCCTGAGATATGCCCGGCGTGTCGACCACCTTCTGAAGTGCATCGCGGATAAGCGTTTGCCGTGTGACATCAAACTGTCGCCAGGACCGGAACGCCCCCAACATGCGTGCAGCAACCTGTGGGTTCAACCGATCAAGCTCCAGCACCTTGTCGCTGATATAGGTGTAGCCGGATCCATCCGCAGCGTGGAAGCGCACCTGGTTTGCAGATGCAAAGCTGCCGATCAAGGCGCGCACCTTGTTGGGGTTAGAGAGCGAAAACACAGGATGCGACGTCAATTGTTTCACATCGTCCAACGCGCTTTCCCGTGTTGAGGTCGCCTGGAGCGCAAACCACTTGTCGATGACAATGTGGTCTTCTGCCCAACGATCATGAAAGGCACTAAGGGCTTGCGAGCGCTCCGGCCCGTCATGGTTTGTCAGAAGAGCGAGAGCGGCAATCTGGTCAGTCATGTTGTCGGCTGTATTGAATTGCTCGACTGCAAGCTGCAAGCCTTCCGGATTGGAAGCGGCCATCAGATAAGACAGACACACATTGCGCAGCGTGCGGCGTCCGGCACTTTCAGCGTCAGGCGAATAGGCTCCTGTGACCTTGAACCGGTCATAGGCTGCGCGAAACACATCCGACAATGTTTTGGCAATGCTGGCTTTCAGCCCATTTCGCGCGTCATGTATCGCGTCCACATCTACATTTTTGGCAATTGTTTGTGCGAGCGTTTGTTCAGCAGGCAAAGTGATGATCTGTGCGACAAATTCAGGCTCCAGCGTGCTGTCTGCCAGCAGGTTTTTGATGATATCGGCAAATGCATTGCCTGCGCGTTCTTTGTTGCCTTTTTGGATGGCTTCTACATTGGCCACAAGAATGGCTGACGCATATTTTTGGCCCGCTTCCCATCTGTTAAACGGGTCCGTGTCGTGGGCCATCAGGAAAGTCCAATCCCGCTCGTTCTGCTGGGCATTGAGTTTCACCGGTGCGGTAAACCCGCGCAGCAAAGAGGGGACCGGCTGCTCAGCGACATTGCTGAACGTAAAAACCTGCTCGCGCTCTGTAAGCGTGACCACCCGGGATGTGCCTCCGGGTGCTCTGTCACCGTCAAGCTGCAGCGCGATTTCATTGCCCCGAGGATCGAGCAGCCCGAGCGCAATAGGGATTGGCAGAGCTTCCTTCGTTGGTTGTCCAGGCGTGGGAGGGCATATCTGGCTCATTTTGAGCGTATAGGTTTTGGCAGCGGCATCCCATTTGCCAGCGATCAGAACTTCCGGCGTGCCAGCCTGGGCGTACCATCGCTTGAAAGACGTGAGATCTTCTTCGCCCCCATCTGCAAGCGAGGTGAGGAAGTCTTCAACGGTCGCAGCTTCCCCATCATGACGGTCAAAGTAGAGATCCATGCCTTTGCGGAAACGGTCCGGTCCCAGCAATGTGTGGATCATGCGGACAAGCTCGGCTCCTTTTTCATAAACGGTCGCTGTGTAGAAATTATTGATCTCAATATAGCTGTCCGGGCGCACAGGGTGGGCGAGGGGGCCTCCATCTTCAGGAAACTGATGCGTCCGCAACAGGCGCACGTCTGCGATACGCTTCACGGAGCGGGAGCGTTGATCGCTGGTGAACTCCTGGTCGCGAAAGACGGTGAGGCCTTCTTTCAGGCAGAGCTGAAACCAGTCGCGGCAGGTAATGCGGTTGCCGGTCCAGTTGTGAAAATACTCATGCGCGATGATGGATTCAATCGCGGCATAGTCAGCATCTGTTGCGGTGTCGGGACGGGCCAGCACATATTTGTCGTTGAAGACATTAAGGCCCTTATTTTCCATCGCACCCATGTTGAAGGCGCTGACGGCGACGATCATGAAAATGTCGAGGTCGTATTCGCGACCAAAAACTTCTTCATCCCACTTCATGGAGCGCTTCAGAGCGTCCATGGCATAGTCGCAGCGGTCTTCATTCCCGGGCTCAACAAAAATCCGAAGCGTCACATCCCGGCCCGTCATGGTGTGGAATGTGTCCTCCACCACGGCAAGATCGCCTGCGACCAGGGCAAACAGGTAAGCAGGTTTTTTGAACGGGTCATGCCATTCGGCAAAGTGGCGACCGTCATCGGTCTCGCCTGTCGCCACGCAATTGCCATTGGAGAGCAGCACGGGCGCTAGTGTTCTGTCGGAGACAATGCGCGTGCGAAATTCCGCCATCACATCAGGTCGATCAAGGTAATAGGTGATGCGGCGGAAGCCTTCTGCCTCGCACTGGGTGCAGAAAATGCCGTTTGACTGATATAACCCTGTCAGGGCCGTGTTGGCCGCTGGCGCGCAATTGGTCAGCGTTGACAGGGTGAATGTGTCAGGCAGTTCCGCGATCGTGAGCGATGTGTCGTCAACCTGATATTGGTTTTCGCCCAACCGTTCATCATTCACCCGCACTTCCTTGAGGGTCAGATGCTCACCGTCGAGGACCAATGGTCCTTCGCCGTCTGCGTCCGGGTTGCGGCGCATCGTCAGAAGTGAGCGTACTTCTGTTTTGTCAGGGTCGAGCGACACGTCCAAGGAGACAGTATCTACCAGGAAAGCTGGCGGACGGTATTCTTTGAGGAGAACGGGGCGCGGTTCTTCCGTTTTCATGAGCATCACAATCTGACTGACAGGCGGGGGTGTGCAAAGCACATCGCGGGAGCCGCGAATGTATGCTTTTCACACGTCCTCGCCAACCATGGAGAGCGATTTTTAGAGTTTTCTCTTGAAACGTGCCAAACCCTTTGCGCCACCGTCTGCCAGACCGGCTTTAGCCCGATCAATACCCCGTCGGATGAGGATGCCCGCATCATCCATCAGCGTGTAGGCGGTCGGAACCACGAGCAGGGTAAGGAAGGTTGAGGAGGCAAGGCCGCCAATCACGAGAAAGCCCATCGCGTTGCGGAATTCCGCGCCTTGGCTGTCGGAAAAGGCGACAGGGATCATGCCGCAGATCGTTGAAAACGCGGTCATGAGCACGGGGCGCAGCCGCACTGGTCCTGCTTCCAGCATAGCGGCCCTTGAGGACCCCAATTTTTCTGTGAGCTGGTTAGCATAGTCCACAAGCAGAATGCCGTTTTTCATCACCAAGCCCATCAACGCCAGAAGGCCGATCTGGGCGAACATGGTGAGTTCAAGCCCGGAGAGCTTGAGCGCGATGAAAGCACCTACGAAAGAAAGGGGGGCCGTGAGCATGATGATCACAGGTTGCACAAAGCTGTTAAACTGGCTGGCCAGGATCATATAGAGCGCGGCGAGCGCCAGCATGAAAGCAAAGCCAATGGCCTGCTGGTTCTCTTTCATGCGTTTGGCTTCGCCTTCTGCACTCCAGATATACCCCGCAGGCAGCCCCACCGCCGCAATGATCCGTTCCAGTTCATCTGTCGCAGGCCCGAGAGATACGCCTTCTGGTGTATTGGCCATGATCATGATGCTGCGCGCCCGGTTTTGTCGGGTGATTTGGGCTGGCCCGGCATCAATGTCGAACTGGGCGAGATTGGCGATGTCGATCAACCGGCCATCACCGGCACGGATCTGGATCATCTCAAGCTTGGTGACATCATTGCGCTGGTCTTCTTCCAGACGCACCCGCACATCGTAGCGCGATCCGAATTCTTCATAGGTGGTGACGTCGGTTCCGCCGACAAGGGCGCGAACTGACTCGGCCAGCGTCCGCATGCTGACACCGAGATCGGCGGCGCGCCTGCGGTCAATCGCTACCTGTACCTCCGGTTTGCCGCTTTCAAAGCTCGATTGCACATCAGCAAAACTGCCGCTTGCGCGCATGCGCGCCAGGATGGCATCTGTACGCTGTTGCAGGACGCCAAGGTCCGCACCACTAATGGCATAATTGATCCCGAAATTGGAACTCCCACCGCCCGAAATCCAGGGCACTTCAGTGACGGAAACTTTTTGGGCCTCCGGCGCAGAGAGCTTCATTTCTGATCGCACAGCATCCATGAGCTTCACAATGCCCACGTCACGGTCCGCCTTCGGCGTCACCGCAATGTAAAACTCCGCTTCATTCACCCTCTCCTGGGCGTCGGCGCCTATGGTGTAGAAAACCGTATTGACGTGATCGAGGGCGCTAAGGCGTTTTGCCACCCGGCTCGCGATAACCCGCATCTGGTCAATGCCTGTTCCAAACGGCAGATCCACATTTGCCAGAAATTCAGAGCGGTCAGAGCTGCTATCAAACGCGATGGGCAGCGTGCGCGCGACCATCACGCCCAGCGCAACCGTGCCAACTGCGCCCAGCATCACGACCCAGCGATAGTTGAGTGCGAGCGCAAGGGTGCTGCGATAGGCCTGCTCAAGCTTCAGATATCCATCGTCGAAGAAACGCGCTACCCGGCCCATGTTGTCCCGATTGTCCGCAGCCTCGCTCAACAGGCGCGAGCACAGCATGGGCGTGAGAGTGATGGAGGTGAGCAGTGAGACCAGAACGGAGAATGTGATCGCCATGCCATATTGAAAGAAGAAGCGTCCCACCATGCCTTCCATAAAGGCGATGGGCACAAAGACGGCACAAACGGAGGCGGTTCCTGCAAAGACCGCAAGGCCCACTTGCTTCACACCAAGGGACGCAGCTTCCATCGGCGGATGGCCTTCGTCGAGTTTGCGGTAGATGCTCTCCAGCACAACGATCGCGTCATCAACCAAAAGACCCACTGAGATAGAGAGCGCCATCAACGTCATCATGTTGATGGTGAAGTCCATCACATAGAAAGCAAAGAAGCTGGAAATAAGCGCCGTCGGCATCGCCATCGCCACAATGAGGGTGGCGCGGAAGCTAAGCAGGAAAGCAAGCGTCACAATAACGACGAGCAGGACACCCAGCATAATGTCGTCAAACACGTCATTGGCGGCGGCTTCGATGAAGAGTGATGTGTCCCGCGCGGTGACAATGCGCACACCAGGAGGGGCAAGGGCCCGAATGCCATCAAGCTCGGTGCGGATGGCTTGTGCAACTTCCACCGTGTTCCGCCCAGACTGTCGACGCACCTCGAGCGAGATACCGGGCTTGCCATCAAGCTCTGCATAGGAACGCCGATCTTCCATCCCGTCTTCGACACGCGCGACGTCGCGGATCCGTGTCGGCAAACCGTTGTCCCGGAAGTTGATAACAATGTCGCCGAACTCTGGGACAGAGGTGACTTCGCCCATCGTCTTCACTGAAAATTCTGACTGAAGACCGGCTGTATCTAGTCGGCCCCCTGGAATTTCAGCATGTTCACGCCGCAGCGCACTGATCACGTCATCCGCAGTGACGGCATAGGAGCGCAGTTTCACTGCGTCCAGCCAGATCCGCACTTCCCGGTCGCGCCCCCCCACGACGCGGATCGAACCAACACCGGATATGCGCTGCAAGTGTTCTTTCACAGTCTTGTCAGCAAACCGCGTGAGGTCGCGGATCGGCATATCGCCTGCAATCATGATCGACATGATGGGTTGGGAGTCCGGGTCAATCTTCTGAACGATGGATTGTTCCGCGTCATTGGGCAGATCACCTTGCGCGAGCGAGACTTTGTCCCGCGCGTCTTGCGCTTTGGCGTCTGCGTCTTCATCCAGTTCAAACTGGATTACAACGGAGCTGCGGCCCTCAGAACTGGTGGACGACAGCGTTTCAATGCCCGAGATTGTATTGACCTGCTCTTCAATCGCGTCGCTGAGCTCGCTCTCAACGGTTTGCGGCGACGCACCTTCCAGGCGTGTCTCAACAGAGACAACGGGAAATTCCACTTTGGGGAAGAGATCAACACCCAATCGGCCAAGCGAAATCCAGCCAAGGGCAACAAGGGCACCGATCAGCATCACGGCAAAGACGGGGCGCTTAATGGAAACGTCTGAAATCCACATAGTCTATTGCACCTCTGTAGGTGAGGTAGGAGGTGCAAGTGCCGCTGAGGGCTGGCCACCATCATAGGCCGCTTCGATTTGGACTGGCATGCCCTCAACAAGAGAGCTCACGGCGGGGCCAACGAGAACTTCCGCGCCCTCGATCAGACCCTCGAGAAGTTCCACCCGCGCTGCATCGATCTGGGAAACGCGGACGGGCATTTGTTTGGCACGACCAGCCGCGTCGGCGATGAAGACATAGTGACTTCCCTCTATTCCAAGGACGGCTTTACGGTCGAGTGTCAATGCTTGGCGTGGCGGCGGAAAGAACTCGGCGCGGGTAAACATGCCGGGCTTGATCAGGTAGTCAGGATTTCGAAGACCAATCCGCACTTCAGCAGATCGCGTTGTGTGGTCCACCCGGTCATTGAAGATATGAATTTCGCTGTCATAGACACCCTCAATGCCGTCTACATAGACGCGGGCTTTCGTTCCAACACCAATCTGACCGACATGAACTTCCGGCACATTGATGATCGCCCCCACAATGTCGATTTTGAGAACCTGGACGACGCCAGACGGGCCGCCCATGCTGCCCCCGCCGCCCCGCGTTGACATAAACTTGCCCTCGTAAATGTCCTGCGAGGTCACCACTCCGTCGAAAGGAGCCATCACGACTGAGTCCGTTAGGGCTTGCTTTGCCGCATCAAGGCGCGCTGAGGCAATGCTCAACCGTGCCGAGGCGATGTCTGATTTCGTTTGCACATTGTCCAACTGGCCAACCGAGGCAACACCCTTGCCATGAAGCTCCTTGATGCGATTGAGCTCGCGCCGTGAATTGCGTGCTTCTGCTTCGGCAAGACGATGTTCAGCTTCCAGTTCTTGAACCCGGAGGCGAAACTCCACATCGCGGGTTTTGAACAGGGGATCACCTTGCGCAACCCGGTCTCCCACCCGCACAAACACTTCCTCGATAATGCCGTCCACCAGTGGGCCGACATCGGTCGCCTTATGCGCGGCGATTGTGCCGGTCCCTGTCACGGGTTTGATCAGCTCCTCGCTCACCACATGAGTTGAGAAGACGCTGACCGCCGGAAGGGGGGCGGTATCGCTGCTTGCTTGAGCGGCCTCTTCCTCACCGCAGGCGACTAGCGCGAAGGCCGCACTGGCGATCAGGGTGATCTGAAGCAGAGATTTCAATCGAATGCGAAGAGAGAGTAGGCGCATATCGGGGGCTCTGGACATCATAGCGGGCCTTTGGTGGCGGTAGATCAAACCGGCTGTTGAATTTTTGTTGCTCTGATTATAGTAACTACAGATATTATATCTAGTGTTCCTTTATTGAACGTCTTAGTGGCCGAGCTTAAGAATAGGCGGCCCAGATGAGGCGGGGATAAGTTCTGAAGGCCAATGGCAGAAAACGACGACGATTTCGAGTTTGAGCGCAGATTTGCTTGGGCGATGCACGATGTGCAGCGGCTGATCCGGCGTAATTGGGCACGCACGTTCAAAGCCTCTGGATCAGACCTTTCCGAACCACAAGCGCGTGTATTGGCCAATCTTGAACGCCAGGATGGGGGGCTTACGCAGACTCAGCTGGCCAATGAGCTTGAGATGGAAAAGGCACCACTCGGTCGGCTGCTCGATCGGATGGAGGAAAGCGGCTACATCAACCGAGAACCTGATCCCGAAGACCGGCGTGTCCGCCGCGTTTTCATCAATGATCAGGGCATGGCTGCCTTGCCGAGCATGCGCGACGCCGCAAGGGCTGTCTTCGCCGAAGCGCTCAAAGATGTGCCGGAGAAGAAAATCGACATCATGTTGGATGTCTTGGCGTCCATAAAAACGAATCTCAGCCCCTTCGATTTGGAAGACGGGACGATCACATCGAAATCTGGTTCGGAAGCGGCAGAATAGGCCTCTAAGCCTGACCCTGCGTCAAAGCTGAGCGGTACAGACCAATTTCGCTACGCGAACCCGCGAACTCTCGAAAAACCTTTGCGTTCCAGGCATTTACAGCAAGAATACGCGCCGACTTATAGGATTGAAAACAGGGGACCGCGACCTAGTTTCTGCAAAATGAAACAGGGTCTGAGGCCGCTCAAAAAACGATCGGGCGATACAACTGATCGGGACACTTGGGAGACGATATGAATTTCGATTTTTCTGACGACCAGAAACTCTTGAAAGAGTCGGTCCGGAAACTGCTGGCGGACAAGTGTGACTTGGGCCGTGTCCGCAAGGTTTTGGATGGGGATGAACCCTTCGCCAAAGATGTGTGGGATGGCCTCGTGGAGATGGGCGTCACCGGCACCGCAATCCCTGAAGAATATGGCGGGCTGGGTCTTGGCGCGCTTGAGCTGTGTGTTGTCGCAGAAGAACTAGGCCGCTCTGCCGCGCCTGTTCCCTTCTCCAGCTCTGTTTACCTCGCAACCGAAGCACTGATTGTTGCGGGCACCGAAGAACAAAAACACGCCTGGTTGCCAAAACTCGCGAGCGGTGAAGTGATCGGCACATTCGCGATGGCCGAAGGCTTTACAGCTGCCAGTCCACGGACGGTGGAAGTCGCCCTCAAAGGCGGCAAACTGAATGGCACCAAGATCGCTGTACCAGACGGCGACATTGCAGATTTTGCTGTTGTGCTAGCCAATACAGGCGGATCCGGGGACCGGGCGCTATCGCTTGCTATCGTGGATCTGAAAGCCGGCGGTGTCACCATCGAGACCGTGAAGACAATCGATCCAACACGCAGCCATGCAAACATCACCTTCAAAGATGCGCCAGCCGAACTGATGGGCACAGAAGGTGAAGGCTGGGCGAGCACAAGTGCTGTTTTTGACTCAGCGGCCATCCTGATGGCGTTTGAGCAGATCGGTGGCGCAGAGGCTTCCATGTGGATGGCGCGCGATTATGCGCTGGAGCGCTATGCGTTCGGACGGTTGATCGGGTCGTATCAGGCCATCAAACATAAGATTGCCGACATGTATGTGAAGCTCGAGCTTGCGCGCTCCAATTGCTATTTCGGCGCGATGATGCTGAACGATGGCGGGGCGGAACTTCCAGAAGCTGCTGCGGCAGCTCGGATCTCAGCAACAGAAGCCTACCGCTACGCAGCTCAGGAGAACATCCAGGTGCATGGCGGCATCGGTTACACGTGGGAAGCCGACACGCAATTCTATTTCCGTCGCTCAAAGCTTTTGGCCCTGGCCCTAGGCAGTGCGCTTGAATGGAAAGACAAACTGGTGACGCGTTTGGAAACCCGCAACGCGGCCTAAACCTTTTCGATTTTTTGAATTTCCTCTTATGGAGAATATCCATGGATTTTAACGACACAAAAGAAGAAGCCGAGTACCGCGCAAAGGCACGGGCCTGGCTTGACCAAAACGCTGAGCGCAAAAAGAGCAGCAAAGATGCACTGCCATCTCTTGGGTTGGAAGAGGCGCTGGAGCGGGCGCGTAAGTGGCAGGCGACGAAAGCAGAAGGCGGCTTTTCCTGCATCACATGGCCGAAAGAATATGGCGGCCAGGGCGGTTCATCCATTCACAATGTGGTCTACAGCCAGGAAGAATCGAACTACCTCGTTCCAGGTGGTTTCTACGCAATTGGTTTGGGCATGTGCGTACCGACCGTTCTTGCGTGGGGCACCGAAGAACACAAAGAACGCTATGTAGCACCTGCCATTCATGGTGATGAAATCTGGTGCCAGCTTTTCTCTGAACCAGCAGGTGGGTCTGATGTTGCGGGCCTGCGCACCAAGGCTGAGAAAGATGGTGATGAGTGGGTGATCAACGGCCAGAAAGTCTGGACGTCTGGCGCGCACTATTGCGACTACGGCATCGTCGTTGTGCGGACCGATCCCAATGTGCCTAAGCACAAGGGCCTCACGATGTTCATCATCGACATGAAATCGGAAGGCGTTGAAGTTCGTCCGATTAAACAGATGTCAGGTGAGAGCGAGTTCAACGAAGTCTTCTTCACCGACGTGCGCGTTCCTGACTCAAACCGTCTGGGCAATCCAGGCGATGGGTGGAAGGTTGCGCTCACAACTTTGATGAACGAACGCCTCGCTGTTGGTGGCGGTGGCGGTGCGGACTGGGAAGAGCTGATGGCGCTTGGCCGCGAAAGCGAGCTGGAGCAAATGGCGGCAATGGCGAACGGCGCGGTACGTGAGCGGATGGCTGACTGGTATGTGCAGACGCAAGGGTTGAAATATACCCGTTTCCGCACACTGACAGCGCTTTCGAAAGGCGAGACGCCAGGACCTGAAAGCAGCATCTCCAAAGTCGTATCGGCGGCAAAGATGCAGGATCTGGGCTCTTTCGCCATGGACCTTCAGGGCCAAGCGGGCATCATTCGGGACCGGGAGACCTCACCGCAAGGAGCCATTTTCCAGAACCAGTGGATGGGCGGTGCAGGCTACCGGATTGCCGGTGGCACAGACGAGATTCTGCGCAACATTGTCGCTGAACGTGTTCTAGGCCTGCCGCAGGACATTCGGGTAGACAAAACCAAACCCTATAATGAGCTGCCCAAATAGAGGTCAAATCATTGGCGTTATTAGAAGCCCGCGGGGAGATGCCTCGCGGGCTTTTTCGTGTCTGGTTTGCTAGGCTCGGGCGGACGTCACGAAGACAGGAGAACCGCTCTGACCGATCGTAAGAAAAAGCCCAGCCTGAATCCCCTGCGGTACGGCAATGGGCGCTTCCCCTATGTGGTCATTGCCGGTCTGGTTCTTGTTGGCCTCTACATTTCTTTGAGCCATTGGGGACTGAATACCTCGCTTGAGGCCATTCAAAATGAAGGCCGTCTTGTGGTCGTCACCCGTAACTCTCCCACAACCTATTACCTGGGGCGCGATGGTACGCCGGAAGGCTTTGAGGTCGATCTCGCCACTTCATTTGCTGCGACATTAGGAGCTGAGGTCCAGGTCGACTTTCTGGAGGTGGACACAGTTCCCGAAATCTTTCAGGCAATTGAGAACGGCGACGCGCACATCGCAGCAGCGGGCCTTACAGTGACCCAAGACCGCGCGGACGCCTACCGCTTCGCCCCCTCCTACAATCAGGTTAAGCAAGTTGTCGTCTGTCGCAAAGAAGGCACTCCTCCTGAAAGTCCTGACGAGCTTGTCGGGCGGGCTATCGTGGTAACCGACGGCAGCTCCCATGTCGCGGCACTGGAAAGCCTGGCGCCTGAGATTGAAGGGTTGGAATGGATAGCCCTCGACGCTGGTCCCGAAACGCTGATGTTGCGTGTGTGGGAGAAGGACCATGAGTGCACCATCGTTGATGAACCAGTGTTCCAGGTTACACGGCGCCACTATCCCGAACTGATCAAGGCGTTTGCATTGACGGAGGATGAGCCGCTTGCCTGGGTTATTGCCCCCGGTGCTGATGAGCTTGGAGATGCGGCTGATGCATGGTTTGCACGTGAAAGCACGGCAAAAGAAATTGACCGTTTGACCGCCTCACATTTTGGGTTTTTTCCGAAGTTCGACTATCTCGACATGATCCGTTTCCGTCGTGACATTGAAGAGATACTGCCTAAATACGAGCGCGACTTTCGGACAGGTGCAAGACGCAATGACATTCCCTGGAGACTTTTGGCGGCAAAGGCCTATCAGGAATCTAAATGGAACCCGGATGCCGTAAGTCCAACAGGTGTGCGGGGCATCATGATGCTCACCCGTTCAACGGCGGAACGCGTGGGCGTCGAAGACCGAACCGACCCCCAAGAAAGTATCTGGGGAGGCGCGCGGTATTTCGCAGATCTTCTCTCCCGCGTGCCAGATGAAGTGGAAGGTGAAGACCGGTATTGGTTTGCACTGGCCGCATACAATATGGGGCTTGGTCATGTTTATGATGCGCGGACGCTGGCAGAGCGACGGGGTCTCGATAAGAACGTCTGGGTGGATGTCAAAAAGGTATTGGGATCTCTCTCTGATGAGAAGGTCTATCCAACGCTGCGCTACGGGTATGCGCGCGGTTACGAAGCCCGCCGTCACGTCGAACAGGTTCGTACCTATTGGCATGTGCTGAAGGAACAGCGCTAGTTTTTGCTCATGATCTGTAAGGCACCATTTCGGGACGAGGGGAAACGCTTTGATCTCTACTATTGAACTCCAGGCTATCTCCGCACAGGCAGAGCTGCACCATCAATATCTGTTGGGACTTGAGCTCATGGTTGCCTCAAGAGAAGGCCCGGATGTGGTTGGCGAGTGGATGTTTAGGCTCTTCCGAAGCCAGCACGAAGAGAAGTTTCTTTCAAGCTTCAAGAAGTTGGGCCTTGATGGTCAGCCACATGCCGTTGCCTGCGCGAAATATCACGTATTGTCGAATGGCATGGGGGGTGTTGCTGTCGAGTATATGGCGGAGTCTGACAAAAAGGCATGGGTGCGTTTCCGCTATCCACGGTGGATGTATGACGGGGCAGTCGTCTGCGGTATTCCCGTGGAGGCGAGCCGGGGTTTTTTGCGTGGCTGGTACGCCCAAAACGGCGTGTCGCTGGGCAATCCACGTCTTGGTTTTGTCTGTGTCTCAGAGGACATGACCGGCCAGTTCGGGTTTTGCGGTTACTTCAAAGAATATGATCATGACTTGAGCGAAGAGGAACGTCTTGCTTTTGCACCAAACGAACGCCCGCCCGCCTATGATCCAAACGAGCAACCAGAACCACCCGCCACAGAGTGGAGCGAAGAACGTCTTGCGAAAGCCAACCGGAATTACGCGGTTGAGTATATCCGCAATGGCATTCGTGAACTTGTGGCTGTCCTGGGTGAGGCGAGGGCGCTCGAACTGGCAAAGCTTGCAGCGCGTCTGACCGGGCTTCAGCACTACAGGCGTATGGCGGAGACAATCGGTATGCCCGAAGGTGGACCGCAAGCAGCCGCGGAATTTCTAAGCGCAATGTTTCAGGGCATGGGTGACGAGGCAGAGGCGCAACCTCAGAGTGGAGAGGGCGCTACGGTTCGACACACAGGCCTTCGCATTGTGCGTGGCCTTCCAACGAGCGAACGCGATCACCTGCTGGCGTGTTGGACTGAGCTCTGGTGCGGCGCTGTGGCATCCCAGCGTGAATTCATGAGCGTTGAGGTGATGAAAGTGGGCGAGGGCCTGAGTTGGTCAATCAAACCGGCATAGCGGCCGGTGGAGAGCTGAGGCTATTGCGGGTTAAGCGCGGCGAAAGTAGCAAATGCCACAATGACCGCTGATGCGAACAAGATAACAAGCAGACCAGAGGCGGAGAGTTTCAGGTGCGACGAGGGTTGCGCCTCAGGATCGGGCGTTAGGCCTCGTTGGAACCAGCCAACGGCGGCGAGTGCCATCAGCAAGACCGCAACAACAAGTCCCATCGCCTCGATAGTATAAAGAGCAGTCGACATGGGTGTTGGGGATACAGGAAAAATCTCCCAGAGATCGAGATAGTACACTGCAAAAAAACCTGCTCCACACACCAGCGACAGCGGCGAGCCAAGCTGCCTTTCCTGCCATACGAATATGGCTGCAGCGCAGGTGGTGAGCAACAGGGACGCCAGGAATATGTTGAATGAAAGAACCGTCACCGGCTCTAGCCTGGAAAAGTCTCTATTCTCAATCGGTCCACCCGGGATGAGGGAACTGAGAAGCAAAATAGAGGCGATCAGCAGCACAAAAGTTCGTCTGCTTGATGTATGGGCGCTGGTCATAAGGAACTCCTGCCTAGGGGGCGATAAGGTTCTTCGCGGGGAAGGTGGGCTGCAAGAAGTTTGATCAGGAGAAGAGGCGTAAACCAGGCGATCTCAACTGGCGCCCCCCAAGAGTAGATCTCAAGCAGGAAGCCGGTTGCGCAAAGAAACAAAGCCAGTGGGCGGCGCAGATAGAGCGGCACGGACAGGGTGATTAATGCTGAAACAATGAGGTATCCCGAGAAACCGGCAAAATAGGCGGCGTCAAAGTCTCTGAAGATGAGAGCAACAAGAGCAACGTGGATGGTGTGAACAGCGATGAAGGAGAGGTGTTGCTTCTTGCCTTGTCCATCCCGGTGATACCACCGCTTTGCTGAAGATGTGGCGTTGGTGACAATGCCGCCCATCATGTCGAACGCCAGGACACAAAAGAGAGCGATCTTCCACCAGGGCCAAGCAGGCATCATTTCCTGAGCGTAGCGATAGGCAACGAGTGTGGCGATCAGGGGCAGGAGGAGTTGTAGCGCAACCTCAACACCGGTCGCACCGGGGCCTGTGATTTTGTCGAGCAAACCAAGCACACCTCTGCGTTGGGGTGGTAATGTCCAATCGATAAGTGCCATTGGCGTTGCCTTGGGTTGATTATTATAGTCCAGTTGGACGAAAATAAAACAAATGAATGCTGACGTCAAGTTCTGATGGTGGTGGGAGAATGTGAATGCCGAAGATTGTGGACCGCGACAAGCTGCGACGAGAAATTGTGGCAAAGGCCACGCCGGTTTTCTCAGAGTTTGGGTATAGCGGTTTGGGCATGCGCCAGATCGCAGACCATCTGGGAATGTCAAAAAGCGCGCTCTATCACTACTTCCCCTCAAAAGAAGATTTGTTTGCTGCCTGCACCGCTTTTGTTGTTGAGCGCGATGGGGCAGCGATTCCGGGCGGGAGTGAAGCGGGGACCTCTGAGCAGAAGGCTGCAGCGCTGATCAACCTGTTTGCAGAGATTGAAAAAAACTTCCAAGGCGAAATGTACCTGCTTATGGATTACATCCGCGGGAAGTCGCCCAGCAGCGTGGCCCGGGACAAGAACATGAAGCTGGCCAACGAAAGATATCTCGACCTTGTTGCAGGCATTGTTGGCAAGGACGCCGCATCCCATGTGCTCATCATAGCGTTGGGCGGCCTCTTGCAACGCCTCTTTGACGGAAGAAAAACCCGGCTGGAAGATATTGAAGATTGGCTCGTCGATGCGATCAAGCGTGGAGGCTAGAGAGTTTTCAGGTCAACGTTCTTCAGAAGCTCATTCCAGTTTTCCTGGCATGGGAATCCTGTGGTCATCGCGCAGTTCATTGGTGATGAGACGACGCGCATGGATGGACAGAAAGAGAAGTGCATTCACGGTGGGAATGCAGTATTTGCTATGTGCGCTGGGCGCTGAGCGGGCATAATCATGCCGTCGCGCGTCTCAGATACCAACCTCGGGCCAATGCAATCTTCGGCCAAACAAACGCTCTGACGAATGTTAAGTTACCAAATTGAATTGGAGAAGACCTGATGCGTTTACCAGTCATTGTGAGTATGGGCGGGGTGAATGCCGCAGGTCGGACCTCTGGGTTTCAGAGCTTTCGCCGTTTGGTGATTGATCTTTTGACCGACGATGAAAGGCAACAGACACTCGCTGCATTGGCTGTGATGATGGGCCTCGTCACGCCAGAAGGCGAAGAGCATTTTATACCGACTGCTGAGGATGGGCCACGCGAGCCACTAACAGGTCCAGAAGTTGCAGAGCGGTATCGCGAGCAGGTTCTGGACGGTACCCTGGTCCGGCGTGTGGAAGAATCGGTATTCGATGTCGATGCCTTGCACTGGCAGTCTTCTGCATCGTTGCGCTCAGCGTCCAAGCAGCAAGACGGGCAAGAAGACGGACAGCTTCAATTTACTCTGAACAGCGACCAATTGCCCACACGCATCCCTGACAGCTGGACAGTCGAGCCGGGTGATGAAGGCCCAGGTGGCAAGACGGTGCAGGTCACCGTGGACGGGGATGTCGATGTCAAACTGGATAATTTCCGGGATTTTCCAGTTAAAGCGGCAGGACAATTGCCGAGCGGTTTTGCAATCGCCGATCTCTACAATTCACGCTTTCAACCGCGTGGTCTTCAAATGGCGTTGTTCGGCGCAACAGACGCCTTGCGCGCGATGGGAATTGATTGGAACACGGTCCTTGAACATATCGAGCCCGATGAAGTCGGGGTTTATTCCAGCAGTGGCTTTGGTCAGATGGACAAGGAAGGCTATGGGGGGATGCAACAGGCCCGCATGAAGGGCGAGCGGGTGACGACAAAGTCTCTCGTCATGGGGGTTAACTCCATGCCAACTGATTTCATCAATGCCTATGTTCTGGCAAATGTCGGCATCGCGAGTAGTTCGGTTGCGGCGTGTGCGACCTTCCTGTCCAATTTGCGCCATGCGGTGTCAGACCTCAAAGCGGGCAAGATCAGGGTCGCTATGGTGGGCAATAGTGAAGCACCCATCGGACCAGAGCTCATGGATGGTTTTGGAACAATGGGCGCGCTGGCAACAGACGCGAACATGATGAAGCTCTATGGCACCGACGAGGTCGATCATCGCCGTGCAAGCCGACCATTTGGCGAAAACTGTGGCTTCACAATCGGCGAGTCGAGCCAGTATTTCATTTTGATGGATGATGAGCTTGCGCTCGAACTGGGCGCCCCATGCCTGGGCGCCATCACAGATGTATTTGTCGATGCGGACGGCACGAAAAAGTCCATCAGTGCACCAGGCCCCGGAAACCATATCAGCATGGCAAAGGCAGTCGCCGCAGCGTCCGCGGTCGCTGGCAAAGACGCTGTGCGGAACAAGAGCTTTGTTCTTGCGCATGGGTCAAGTACGCCGCAAAACCGCGTCTCGGAGTCCCAGATTTTTGATCAGGTCGCCGAGGCCTTCCAGATCAGCGAATGGCCCGTGGTGGCCGTTAAGGCCTATCTGGGGCATACGATTGCGCCCGCCAGCGCTGATCAGTTGGCAGTAGCGCTTGGGTCTTTCAAATATGGCATTCTCCCGGGAATTCCAACGATTGATGCGGTGGCAGATGACGTCCATCAAGACCGCCTCAAACTTGGTCCTGATCACGTGCAAACCACCCCTGAAAATCTTGACGTGGCGATTTTGAATTCGAAAGGGTTCGGCGGGAACAATGCGTCTGCTGTTGTTCTGTCTCCAGATCGTACTGAGGCGATGCTGCGCAAACGCCATGGTGAGAATGACATGGCTGCCTACGTCAAGAAGCGACAAGCGAGCTTGGCGGCATCTGAGAAATATCTAAGCGCAGCGGACCGGGGCCAGTATGCGCCGATCTACCGGTTTGGTGAGGACATGATCGCCGAAGCTGACATCGAAATCAGTGAGACGCGCGTGTCGATCAAAGGCTTTGCGAATGATATTTCCCTGCCAACGAAAAACCCCTATCAGGACATGACCGACTGATATACAGCGCGCTCCTTACGCCAGCTACACTGGGGTGAACTCTGGACTGTCATATAGGTGTGAGCCACACGGTTGTGCGCCCCTGATGTTCTGAAATGGTCGGGCGGCACCGCTTCTGTACTTTGCGCAGGCACGTTTCCCGACCACCGGCTTGCCCAAAACCTCGCTCATTGACCGAGGCTTTTTTTGCGCAATATGCGCGTAAATATTGACACTTTTAGTGTCAATTGAAGCGTGGCTATTCAGTCAGGCATGAGCAGCGTGAAGTTTGCAGAGCCGAAATCCTGGCCGTTGATCCTCAGAGAAAGGCCTTGCTTGCCCTCGTAATACCGCCGCGTGGTGATCGGCTTGATAGGGTGGGATTTCTCCATCGTGAGACTTTCGCCCGGTGCCAGGGTCACTTTTTTCCACTTGAAGACTTTGCCCACGAGGTCGCCGTTTGCTTTTTTGAAGTGGACCAGATAATCGAAGACGAGGGATTGCTTCTGTTTAGACGTTGAGCAGATCGTCGCCGAGAAAGTCAAAACGTCCCCAAACCTCACCTTTTTCGTCTTGATCGCAAGCTTTGTGAGATCGATTTTTGGTGCCCCAAGGCCGAAGGCTTCCAGTGTTGCTGTGTGTCCCTGTTTGATGAGCGAACGGCACGCATGACGGACAAGTTTTTCCCTCGTCGGGCTTGCCCCTTTCAGCCACTTTTTCGCAAGCCTGGCGACAAGGTCTGGATGGTCTTTGGCAATATCGTTCAGATGATTGGCGACAGAGCGTCGGACATATTCCTCCTCATCATCCCGCAGCGCCTCCAGCAAAGGCAGCATAGGAGAAGGGTCAGCGATCAGCTGCGGTAGTTGCAGGCCCCAGGGCAGGCGCGGGCGGGTGCCTTCAGAAAGAAGCCGCCTCACATGATAGTCTGGGTGATCAACCCATTCGCGCATGATCGTTAGTGCGCGATCTTGATCTTCAATCAGGAAAAAACGCACATCAAACTCAGAGGAGAAATGCCCGGTCATGTCCTTCAACAGGTCGAGCGACCCTTCAAAGTCACCCAGCCCATTCTGGCCGACCACCATGCCCAGCGGAAACATGCCCCAGCCGGAAATGCCGTCGCCGTCGCTTTGCTGACCTTTTTCTGTGCCGCGTGGATGCAGCATGGCACGCACAATTTTCGCGCGTTTTTTAGGGGCTGTCGGCAGCACCTCATGCATCTGATCAGCGATGAGCTGTGCCCGCTCCTTCAACTCGAGATCATCCAACTTGGCGAGGATCGCCTTTTCGAATGGCTTCCGCTTGAAGCCGGGAACGTGCCGCTCTAGCTGACCGCTGATATGGCCAACGAGATCAGCCGAAATTCTATTCTTAAACGGTTCCATGGTGCTCCGCGTTGATGGGGGAGGGAGAATCGAGGTCAGGCCTTGCCTAGCTTACCCATCCTGACAGCTTCATGGCAGGAGTGACTTGCCGCGTTCCCCGACGTGAGGCATAGAAGGGCCCATGAGCACCAAGCCTGAGCCCAGCCGCCGCTTTTCTGTGGCCCCGATGATGGAGTGGACCGATCGTCACGACCGGTTCTTCCTGCGGCTCATCTCGGCTGAGGCGCTGCTCTACACAGAGATGGTGACAGCGCCTGCGATCATTCATGGCAAACGGGATTTTCTTCTGGGTTTTGACGAAGCAGAGCACCCTGTCGCCATTCAGCTGGGCGGCAGCGAGAGGGCGCAGCTCGCAGAAGCCGCGCGCATTGCCGAAGGGTACGGCTACGATGAAATCAATCTGAATGTAGGATGTCCCTCTGACCGGGTGCAGTCCGGCCGCTTTGGCGCCTGTCTGATGAAAGAGCCGGACTTGGTGGCCGACTGCATTGCAGCGATGAGAGATGCCGTGAGTGTTCCGGTGACGGTGAAGTGCCGTATTGGGGTGGATGATCAGGACCCCCGCGAGGCTTTGCCAGCTCTCATTGAAAAAGCCCGCGCGGCAGGGTGCAAGACCTTCATCGTGCATGCCCGCAAGGCCTGGCTTGATGGTTTGTCGCCAAAAGAAAATCGCACCGTGCCACCGCTCGATTATGACCTCGTCTATGAGATGAAGCGCACTTTCCCGGACCTTGAAATCTGTTTGAACGGGGGTGTCACCTCTCTCGATGAAACGCAGGAACATTTGGCGCAGGTAGATGGTGTGATGATGGGGCGCATGGCCTATGAGCGGCCCTATGTGTTGGCGCAGGTGGACCGACGTCTGTTTGGAGCCACAGCCCCGGTCAAAAGCCGTGAAGAAATCATCCACGCTTTTCTTCCCTACATCGCAAAGCGGCTGGAAGACGGCGTGACACTCCACGCCATGACCCGACACATATTGGGTCTCTTTCAGGGGGTGCCCGGCGCGCGCGCCTGGCGGCGGCATATCAGCGAGAATGCTTATAAGAAAGGCGCGGATATTTCCGTCGTCACAGAAGCGCTGTCAAAAATTCACACAAGTGCCCCCCACGATGCATTGGGCAGCGACGACAAGCGCGTGGAGGCGTAAGACATGGAATTTATGGGGCTGGAACTGGGTGAACTGCTTCTGTTCGCCGGGGCACTTCTGGTAACGGGGGTCATCGCGGGCATTCTGGCAGGGCTCTTGGGTGTTGGCGGCGGCATTGTCATTGTGCCGGTGCTCTTTCACATGTTCACGCTTTTGGGCATTGATGAAAGCGTGCGCATGCATCTGGCGGTGGGCACGTCGCTTGGCACTATTATTCCCACCTCCATACGGTCAGTGCGCGCCCACCATAAAAAGGGCGCAGTGGATGTGGATCTCCTAAAACGCTGGGCGCTGCCCATGTTGTTGGGTGTTGCCGCGGGCACGGTGTTTGCCGCCTACGTCAATGGGCAGGTGCTGACGGCAGTCTTTGCCGCAGTCGCGCTCCTTGTTGCCTTCAACATGGCCTTTGGCAAAGAAGAATGGCGCCTGGGCGATGAGCTTCCAGGGTCAGCGGGACAGGGAACCATTGCAGCATCCATCGGTGGCGTGTCTGCGATGATGGGCATTGGCGGTGGCACGTTTGGCGTCACCATCATGACCCTTTTTGGAAAACCCATTCATCAGGCGGTGGCAACAGCGGCAGGGCTGGGGCTGTTGATCTCAGTCCCAGGCGCTATCGGCTTCATGATTTCCGGCATGGGTGTTGAGGCACGGCCGCCCTTCAGTGTGGGCTATGTGAACCTGATCGGCCTTGCGCTCATTGTACCGGCAACCGTGATGGCTGCACCCTGGGGTGCGAATTTGGCCCACGCCATCAGCCGGAAGGCGCTGGCGCGTGCTTTCGCCTTTTTCCTGCTGCTCACATCTCTGCGGATGTTCTACGGCCTGATCTATGGCTGATTAGATCTTCTGATCGTACTCACCAACGTCGGGCTCTTCTGCGAGCATGGCATCGAGCGCATCGAACATGGCTTTCTTGTTCGCCTCTGACGCGGGGCTTTCCACCACGACCACAAGGCCCGGTTTGTTCGATGATGCGCGGATGAGACCCCAGGTGCCGTCTGCCACCGTCACCCGAACACCGTTCACAGTGACAACATCGCGAATGGCCTGGCCGATAAGTTGGTCGCCCTTCTCGGCCATGGCTTGAATGCGCGCAATCACGCGATCAACAACGCCATACTTTTTATCGTCAGGACAATGGGGCGACATGGTGGGTGAGCCCCAAGTCTTGGGCAATGCCCGCTTCAGGTCCGCCATGCTTTGATCGGGCGCCCGGTCCAGCATGTCACAAATGGCAAGGGCAGAGACCAGACCATCATCATAGCCGCGACCAATCGGCGGATTGAAGAAATAGTGGCCGCTCTTTTCAAACCCGACGAGCGCATCCAGCTCATGGGCCCGTCGCTTAATGTAAGAGTGACCCGTTTTCCAATAGTCGGTCTTAGCACCTTGCTCAATGAGCACAGGGTCAGTGAGGAAGAGGCCGGTTGACTTCACATCAACCACAAATTGCGCATTGGCGTGGGTGGCGGAGAGGTCACGCGCCAGCATGACGCCTACCTTGTCGGCGAAAATTTCTTCACCCTCATTGTCGACAACACCGCACCGGTCGCCATCGCCATCAAAGGCGAGGCCGACATCAGCGCCCGTTTCCAGAACCTTGTCCCGCATGGCGTGGAGCATCTCCATGTCTTCCGGGTTCGGGTTATAGCGCGGGAAGCTGTGGTCCAACTCGCAGTCCAGCGGAATGACCTCAACGCCTGCGCCCGCCAGCACAGCAGGGGCGAAGGCACCCGCCGTCCCATTGCCACAGGCGGCGACAACTTTGAGTTTGCGTTTGATTTTGGGGCGGTCGATGAGATCGGCAATATAGCGTTCGCGCATATCAGGCACGAAATGATAGCTACCACCGGCACGCGCTTCATATTTGCCGTTCAAAACAATCTCGCGCAGCGCGCTCATTTCATCAGGCCCGAAGGTAAGCGGGCGGGCCGCCCCCATTTTCACGCCGGTCCAGCCATTTTCATTGTGGCTTGCCGTCACCATGGCGACAGCGGGCACATCCAACGCAAACTGGGAGAAATAGGCGGTGGGTGAGAGAGCCAAGCCGATGTCGAAGACTTCTGCGCCTGCGGCCATCAAGCCATTCATCAGCGCCTGCTGTATCGAGCCTGAATAGGAGCGATAGTCGTGCCCAACGGAGATGCGCGGATCAACACCTAGATCATGTAGGAGCGTACCAAGTCCCATGCCGAGCGCCTGAATGCCGCGCAGATTGATTTCATCGGGGAAGAGCCACCGTGCGTCATACTCGCGGAACCCTTGTGGCGCGACGAGAGGGGTGGTCTCAAACTCTTCAGAGTTTTGGGCGATGGACGGGAGTGGCTTAGGCAACATGCAATCAGATCCTTGGCAATCTGCGAAAACACCTGCCAAATGCAGGGCGTCGCGGGTCTTATACAAGTATTTGGGGAAGGGGTCTGCGAATTTGAGGCCAGATTGCGCAATCAGCTATCTCAACGGGGACCCGCATTGCTCGCATTCCGCTGAGCTAAACCAGACCCTGTAGTGGCTGGTAGTCGTCCACCGCCCCGGCACTTTGTGACAAACCGGGCAGCGGTATATGTGGAGTGCGGCGCCAAACAAGAGAAAGGCACAGACCATTCCGCCTAACAGGAACAGACTGGATTGTTCTCTACCCATGGTCGTTTCATAGGCGACGGCAAGGATAAATCCAGTAAAGGCGACGGGCAGGCCGAACAGGATCAACCAAATCGCCCGTCTCCGTCTTTTCGCTGCGGTCTTGATAATCTCTTCGGGGGTCATCTCTTGGTCACTCACGCAGGATCAGCCGATCACCGGACAGTTCCACAGCGGAGAGTTCTCCCAGAAAACTCATGCCCAAAAGCGATTGGGAGAGACCGTCCTGGGAAACTGAGGCTCGCACGTTGCGCACAGTGACCGAGCCGATAGAAATTTCCTCCAGCGTCACCGGAGCGGCATAGGCAACCCCATTTGCTGTTTGATAGGGCACCCGGTAATCAAGTTCGTTCAGATCATAGCCAAGCCGCTGCGCGTCAAAGGGCGTGAGCGCCACATGGCTGGCGCCGGTATCCACCAGGAACCGCACATGCGTGCCATCCACTTTGGCATCCGCCAGGAAATGTCCGCTGCCATCCCCACCAAGGCTCACCACCCCGTGGCGCACTTCAGTGGCGCGGGTCGGCAGCAGTTCTGATTGGGTGCGTGTCATCAGGCCGCTAAATTCTTCCCGGTAGCCATACCCAATGACAAGCACGAGCGCGATGGCGACCCAACCCAGGGCTTGTCGAAGCGCAAGTCCCGCATTCTCCCGCCAGCCGAGAACGGCGCTTGACCCAACCAGCGCCAGAAGGGCGACCCCATAGACGAGACGCATTTGTGCGTCCTGCTGGTTAATCACACCCGGAAAGGTCTTCAAAAGCAGGAAAACCAGGGCAGCGACGGCGAGGCCAAACAGCCCAACCCATGTCCATGTATTGTCTCTCATACACAGAATATAGAACGTGCCCTTTGCTGAGGCGTGAACATTTTTCTGCAGTTTCCTTGGTCGGATTAGAAAATAGTTATATAAAGCTTGCAAACGGAAGTAATTCGCAATAGATAGGGGACATGACAAATCAAGCCTTCCCAGCTATCGCCCATCTTTTAAGGGCTCACACAGTCGTTGAAGAACGCCTGTCCGGCGAGCTGTCCGCTGTTCACGGCCTTTCGCTCAAAGAACTGTTGCTGCTCATGTTTCTGGAAAAAGCGCCGGCGTCGCGCTTAAGTCGGGTGGAACTTGCCCGCTGCATGCACACAAGTGCATCGACGATCACACGCCAGGCAGCCCCTTTGGAAAAGCGCGGCCTGGTAGGGCGTGATGTTGATGCGCGCGACGCCCGACTTTCCTATGTGGTCCTGACACCAACCGGCCAGCAGCTTGTCGAAGATGCGCGCGCCACCTTTGAACGCTCCTCCAGCACGTTTTTTCGTGATCGCTGGACGGATGACGAGATCGCCGGCCTGTCAGAACTTTTAGGCCGGCTAACGGTGAGCCTTCCAGGCTCGCTGATCTGACCGTAAAGGCACACCCTCAACCAAGCGGCGTACGCCAGCCGCTCCCTTTGTGAAGGCTCGTTTAGCCATGGATTATGAAACTATCTTTTCTTCTGTCGGCATCCTCTCATTCGTTGGTTGGGGCGCGCTCATCGCAGCTCCAATCAATGCACGGGTGACGATCATCGCCGCACGTGGTGTCGGCATATTGCTTGCCATCACTTACGTCGTCCTTTTGGGAGCGGGATGGGGCGTTGAGCCAGAAGTCAGCTATGGGTCTCTGGCAGGCGTCATGAACGGCATGGCAGCACCCAGCCATATGATGACAGGCTGGACACACTTCCTGGCCTTCGACCTGCTGATCGGCTCTTGGATTGTGGAGCGCGCGCAAGCGTCAGAGATCAACCATTTGCTGGTGATCCCCTGTCTTGCATTGACCTTTCTGTTCGGTCCGGCAGGGTTTCTGCTGTTTCTAGCCCTTGATGCGGTGCATAAAAGACGAGCAATCTCCGCGTCTTGAAACAGGGGGGCTTTTCTATTATCTACAAGCTTCAGATGGGATTTTATTTTTTCTACGAAGAAGATTTGTTAAATGAGTGGATCAGACAAAATCGTACCCCTCACGGGGACACGAGAAAAAGCGACGTCGCAGACGGTCGCTGGTCTTGATTTGCCAACTTTCGAAGCGGGCTGGGTCTGGCTTGCCGGTGCGGGACCAGGCGACCCAGGATTGCTGACACTTCACACGGTCAATGCGCTTCAGCAGGCTGACGTCATTGTTCATGACGCGCTGGTGAGCGAAGAAATCCTCGCTCTGGCATCTCCGTCTACAGAAAAGTTTTACGCCGGTAAGCGCGGTGGTAAGCCAAGTGCCAAGCAGCGCGACATCTCGGCAAAGCTCATTGAGCTCGCCCGTCAAGGCAAGCGCGTGTTGCGGCTCAAAGGAGGCGATCCTTTTGTTTTCGGACGGGGCGGTGAAGAAGCCCTGAGCCTTGTGGAAGCAGGAATTCCGTTTCGCGTGATCCCAGGCGTCACTGCTGGTATTGGCGGTCTTGCCTATGCGGGCATCCCCGCAACCCATCGCGACACCAACCATGCGGTGACATTTGTCACCGGTCACATGGCAGGCGGTGATGTGCCAGAAAATCTGGACTGGGCAGCCATTGCCAAAGGCTCACCTGCCATCGTGCTTTATATGGCGCTGTCGCATCTGGACGCGATCATCAGATTACTGCTTGCGAATGGACGCTTGCCAAGCGAGCCGATTGCCTTTGTCCGCAATGCCAGTCTGCCAGATCAAACTGTGCTTGAAGCAACACTGGGGACGGCAGTTGCCGAGATTGAACGCACTGCGTTTAAAGGCCCGGCCATCATTGCCATCGGTGAGATTGTTCGGATGCGCCAAAGCCTCGATTGGTTGGGCGCGCTGGATGGTAAGGTCTTGAAGGCTGACCCGCTGGGCACACGCTCTGTTGAAGACACGGCATAAGACTACTCGGCGCCAAAAGACTATTCCGGGGCAACGAGGCCGACGTCAGCGAAACGCCCGTCCAGCTCACCCATAATCACATCCCGCTCATCGTGACTTAGCTGGCTCCAGCCGCCGATTTCCTTCAACGTCCGTCCACAGCCACGGCAAAAGCCCAGGCGACCGTCAACGGCGCAAAGACGTTTGCAGGGACTTTTGATCGGATCAGTGGACATGGCGCTCTTCCTCAGATTTCGACGCGACTGTACAGACCAAACCTGGATTTGGCCATTCGCGGTGCAACCCTCTATATAGCCTCCACCAAACTGAGTCAGGAGCCTTCCATGGACCGCGCCGCAACCGGCTTGCCGTTCGACGATATCCGCCGATTGATCGATGGACCCCCATTGCCCAACACTGAGGCAGCTGATGCCGTTCGTGCGGGGATTGAGCCCGGTCTTGGCATCCTGCAGGATGTCGGGGAATGGCTTGCTGCCTGGCAGGGTCGAACCGATCCCGCCATTGTGCAGCCGCTGGTCGCCGTTTTTGCCGCCAACCACAATATCCTCCAACAGAATGTGACCGATCTGCCTATGTCGTCGACGCAGGCCCGCGTCGAGCTCATTGCCGCGGGCGGTGCCGCCGTGTCGCGCGCTGCATTGCAAAGCAATGCGGGGCTCAAAGTTTTCGATTTAGCACTCGACCTGCCTACGCCGGACATCACAAAAGAAGATGCGCTGGATGAAGCAGCCTGTGCTGCCACCATGGCCTTCGGGATGGAAGCGATTGCCGGCGGCGCAGATTTGCTCTGTGTCACCGATATCGGGGCAGGGAATCGCACCGTGGCAGCCACCATAGCCCTCGCACTCTTTGGCGGGCGTGCGGAAGACTGGCTGGGTGAGGAACCAAGCGACACTTTGCGGGAGAACCAAAAGCGCGCTGCTGAGACCGCCGTCGCAAGGCTTGAGGGGGAAACAAGTGACCCGCTGGAAGTGCTCCGGCGCGTTGGCGGGCGGGAGTTTGCGGCCATTGCGGGTGCAATTCTGGCTGCGCGCTATCAAAACATCCCGGTTCTGCTGGATGGCCCTGTTTCCATCGCGGCAGCAGCGGTTTTACGCGAACTGAGCCCTGCCACCATCGCGCATTGCCGCGCGACCCATGCAGATGCAGACCCAGGGCACAAACGGCTCCTGCTGGAGCTGGGGCTCACACCGCTTCTCGATTTAGGATTGACGCAAAGCAATGGGCTTGGGTCGGTTCTCGCCATCGATCTGTGCAGATCTGCAAGCATAGCTGTGCAGAAAGCAGGCGTTTAGTTCCCTTGCAGATTGACAGTTTGTCAGTAAAATCCCGCCAAATCGGTTTCCTGGAGACCCCCTTCCAGACACATAGGAGAGACATCCCATGGACATGAGTTTTTCGGCAGACGATCTCGCATTTCGCGATGAGGTCCGTACCTTCATAAATGACAATTATCCACGCGTAACCAACACCCGCTCACGCGGTGACATGAGCCGCGATGACATGCTGGCATGGCACAAGGTGCTGGCCAAAAAGGGCTGGGTGGCTCCTCATTGGCCTGCCGAGCACGGTGGGGCCGGTTGGACCATCACGCAGCGCTACATTTGGAACGAAGAATGCGCGCGGGCCGAAACAACACCGCTCCTACCTTTCGGTCTTTCGATGGTTGGACCTGTGATTTACACCTATGGCAATGAAGAGCAGAAAAAGCGCTTCCTGCCTGGGATCTACAATGGTGAAGATTGGTGGTGTCAGGGATATTCAGAGCCCGGCGCTGGATCTGACCTTGCTTCGCTGAAAACGAAAGCCGTTCGCGAAGGTGATCACTACATCATTAACGGTCAGAAGACCTGGACAACTTTAGCCCAGTTCGCTGATTGGATGTTCTGTCTGGCGCGGACCGACCCTGATGCAAAGATGCAGGAAAGCATCTCCTTCTTCCTCATCGACATGAAGACACCTGGCATTGAAGTGCGCCCGATCATTACGATGGATGGTGCGCATGAGGTGAACGAGGTCTATCTCGACAATGTAAAAGTGCCTGCCGAGAACATGATCGGCGAAGAAAACAAAGGTTGGACATACGCCAAATTCCTGCTCGGCAACGAGCGTTCTGGCATTGCCGGTGTTGCGCGCTCGAAAAAAGCCGTTGAACGGTTGAAAAACATCGCAGGGAGCGAGCTCCTGGATGGAGAGCCACTGATCAATGACGGCGAATTTGGCCGCAAGATTGCTGAAGTTGAAATTGACCTCTCTGCACTCGAAGTTACTGAGCTGCGGACGCTGGCGGCAGAAAGCCGCGGGCAGGGTCCTGGACCTGAAAGCTCCATCCTCAAGATCAAGGGCACTGAAATCCAGCAACGGATTACGGAACTGGCCCTTGAGGCGGTTGGCAATTACGCATTTGTCTATTCACCCCATGGCAAAGGTGAGGGCGACAATGCTTTCACGCCAGGACCGGAATACTCAATCGGCGTAGCGCAGAACTACCAGAACATGCGGAAAACCTCGATCTATGGTGGTTCGAACGAAATTCAGCACAACATTATTGCCAAAATGGTGTTGGGCCTCTAACACATAAGCCAATAGTCAATTAAAGGGCGCTGCCTGCTGAGCAATCGGCGGACGGTGCCTCAAAAAACACAGCAGAGCGACTACCGCAGGGAAGAACCATCATGGACTTTTCATTTACTGAAGAACAAACATTGCTGCGCAACACAGTGCAAAGCTTCCTTCAGGACAAATATGACTTCGACACACGCCGTAAAATCTCAGCGAGTGCTGACGGTTGGAGCAAAGAAATCTGGGGTCAGTTCGCAGAACTTGGCCTTCTCGCAGCCCCATTTTCTGAAGAGCAGGGTGGCCTTGGTGGCGGCCCCATCGACACCATGATCCTGATGGAAGAGTTTGGTCGTCATCTTGTGATCGAGCCTTTCATGGAAACAGTCGTGATCTGCGGTGGTTTCCTGCGTGAAGCTGGAACTGCAGCGCAGCAGGAAGCACACATTCCTGGCATCGTCGGCGGCGAAAACGTTTGGGCATTCGGATATGCCGAACCGCAGGGCCGCTATAATCTGGCTGATCTCGTCACCACAGCAAAGGCTGATGGCGACGGCTATGTCATCAACGGGTACAAGGCAGTTGTACTTGGTGCGCCTTGGGCGGACAAACTCATCATCTCCGCACGGACCTCTGGCGGTCAGCGCGACGCAGATGGCGTATCGCTTTTCATCGTTGATAAATCAGCCGCTGGTGTCTCCACCCGCGATTACCCAACAGTCGATGGTCGTCGGGCCTCTGAAGTGACGCTGGAAAATGTGAAGGTCGGCGCAGACGCTGTCATCGGCGAAGTGGGCAAAGCATTGCCACTCATCGAAAAAGTCACGGATCAGGCAATTGCTGCACTCAGTGCAGAAGCGGCGGGCGGCATGAAAGAGCTGAACGACGCAACGGTCGAATATTGTAAGACCCGGAAGCAGTTTGGTGTACCTATCGGCAAGTTCCAGGTGCTGCAGCATCGCATGGTCGACATGTTCATGGCCTATGAGCAGTCAGTGTCCATGACCTACATGGTGACCCTGAAGCTGGGTGAAGGCGAAGAAGAGCGCCGCAAGGCAGCTTCTGGCGCGAAGGTCCAGATCGGCAAAGCAGGGCGTTTTGTTGGACAGCAGGCAGTGCAGCTGCACGGCGGCATGGGCATGACTGATGAGCTGAACGTTGGTCATTACTTCAAGCGTCTGACAATGATCGACACTCAGTTCGGCAATGTTGATCACCACCTGACACGCTATTCAGCCGCGGCATAACGCGAGACTGAACGTCAATCTGACAAAGCCGCGGGACGAAAGTTCCGCGGCTTTTTCGTGGGCGCTCTTGGAATGTCAGGGATAGGCTTTCGACAGCCGGTCGGGAATTTGGCGGCCGGGCAGCGAAATACGGTCTGCGGGGAAAATCACATGCGCCCGCGTTCCTTCTCCCACATGGCTCTCAAGGACAAAGGTGCCGTCATGGGCTTCGGCAAGACCCTTAACGATGCTGAGTCCAAGCCCGGTTCCCGAGCCAGGTCGAGCGATGCCCTCCGTTCCCTGACCGAATGTTTCGAGAACGCGTTCCAGTTCGTCAGGCGCAATGCCGGGTCCTTCATCATGGACACCAATCACGAAGGATCCATCGACCTGATGTTCTGCCACCATAAGGATGCGGCTTCCGGCGGGTGAGAACTTCACCGCGTTTGTCAGAAGGTTGAGCCAAATCTGTCTCACCGCCCGCTTGTCGGCATGGAGCAATGGCATGGCCTGCGTGAACCGCCGCTCAATCGCGATGTCATTTACGTCGGCGCGCAATTCCAAAAGCTTGTGACAGTCGTCGGCGACCAGAGGCAGGTCTACATGTTCTTCAAAGATGGAATATTGGCCAGCTTCAATCTTCGACAGGTCCAGAATGTCGTTGATCAGCGCAAGCAAGTGTTGACCACTGGCGTGAATGTCGCCGGAATATTGGTGGTACTGTGCGTTCTCAACCGGCCCGAACACTTCGCGGCTGATCACCTCAGAAAAGCCGATGATTGCATTGAGGGGGGTGCGCAATTCGTGGCTCATATTGGCCAGAAATTGGGACTTTGCACGGCTTGCATCTTCTGCTGCGGCGCGGGCGGCGTCTGAGGTTTTTTTCGCCTCAGAAAGCGCGTCAATGAGTTGGGTCTTTTCGATGGACATTTCGATCATGCTGCGCGCAGCACGATTGATGCGCACAGCATGCCCTGCCATCGCCGCAAAGAACATGCAATAGACTGCCGCCATCGCCCAATAGACGGGATCAGGGTGGCTGAGCAGTGTGCCGAGCATGAACACCGAACTTATACCTGCGGCGCCGAAGAAATTTATCAGGAAAGCAGAATTCAGCAGGGTAATGGGTGCCAAAGAGATCGCGATAAGCGCAAGCAGATAGAAATTATTGAGCAGAACGCCATCAGCCCAAAAGAGAACAATGCACGATGCCCACAGCCCACTGTAGAGGAGAGTGCAGCCCGCGAGGCGCAACGCCCAGAGCTGGCTTTCCTGCTGCGAAAGCGGAGAGCGTTTCAAGCGTGCAAGAAATTGGTTTGCGTTGGCTGTGTTGATGCACTGAGCAAATGTTGTCAGCAACGTCCACCCGAGGATGATTTGCCAGTCTATCCAGAACAGGAAAGTCGGGGCGATGACATAGACCGTGGGCAGCGTCTGTTTGAAGCTTTGTGCTTGTGTCGCGGCGAGTTGGCGCATCTGTTGCTGGAGAACAGCATTGGGGCGCTCGTCGACCGGCCATTGGCCAGCCCACCAGTTCAGAAATTTGAACATTGTCCCCAGAGGCCCCCGGCGCATGAGACCGCAACAGTGCGGTTGGTGTCTTTAAGTCCGCGGAGCCTCTGCCAAAAGTGTTAAAAACCGCTTGGATGACGTGGTTAAAAAATGTTTGCTGCCCCCGAAAACCGGTGGAAAACCCTTGTGGTTTCGTGCTGATCTAGGGACAGCATCGGCATAAGCCTATATAATAAAACAATAATTTCCGTATATCTGCGGAACGAACGCGGGGAACAAAAAAGTCCATGTCAGAGCCACTTATTTTTGAAAAGAACGGCCATACCGTCACGCTCACCATAAACCGACCTGATAGTCGTAATCCTTTAGGCGAGGCTGAGGATGCCGAGAACTTCACCGAAGCCGCCAGACGGATCAATGAGGACATGGATGTGCGCTGCGTGATCCTCACAGGTGCGGGCTCTGCCTTCTCTGCGGGCGGCAATGTAAAGGCTATGCGTGAAGGCGGACAGGGGTTCGGGGGGCCGGGTGTTCAGATCGCTGATCGATATCGAAATGGCATACACCGCATTGTCCGCGCCATCTGGAACATGCAGGTGCCAGTGATCGCTGCGGTGAACGGCCCGGCCATTGGTCTGGGAAACGACGTCGCGTGCATGTGCGACACGCGCATTGCTTCTGAAAAGGCCAAGTTCGGTGTGACATTTCTCAAAATTGGTCTGGTTCCTGGCGATGGAGGTGCCTGGTTATTGCCCAAAATCATCGGCATGGCGCGCGCCTCCGAACTCTTTTACACCGGGGACGTGATCACGGCGGAGAAAGCCGAAAGCTGGGGCCTTGTCTCGGAAGTCGTTCCCCATGATGAGCTGATGGCACGGGCAAATGAACTTGCCGACCGCATCTGTGGCCAATCCCCCAATGTGTTGCGCATGACCAAACGCTTGATGCGCGAAGGCATGACGAATTCCTATGACACCGTCATGGAAATGTCGGCCAACATGCAGGCGCTGGCCCACCATACAGAGGACCATATGGAGGCCCTCGACGCCTTCTTTGAGAAGCGTCCGCCGAGCTACAAGGGAAAATGACCTAAATACGTAGGGAAACCGGGCAGCGCTGAACATTTTTGTGCTGCCCTTTTGCCCCTCTTTGTGGAGGCTTTTCATTGCTGAAATGCCTGCCACCCATTAAAGTCCGGGCAAATTCAAAATCCAAATAAATCAGGGAGAAGTTCCATGGGTGTGATTGGCGTTGTTGCGACATTGAAAGTGCAAGCCGGCAAAGAAGCTGATTTCGAAGCAACCTTCAAAGGATTGCGGGACAAAGTGCAGGCAAATGAGGAAGGCAACCTCCAGTATGACCTGACTCGGTCGAAAGCAGATGCTCAGACCTACGTCATCATGGAGAAATATGCGTCCCAGGCTGCGCTCGAAGCGCACGGACAGACAGAATATTTCAAGGCAGCCGGTCCGGCTCTTGGTGCCGTTCTCGCAGGCGCGCCTGACATTCAGTATCTCGATATCCTCGACTGATCAGTCGAGTTCAGTAGGAGACATTTATGGACCTCTCTTTTAGTCCAGAAGACGAAGCCTTCCGCAAGGAAGTGAAAGACTTCATCGCCGAGCACTACACCGATGATATTCGTGATCAGGTATCCCGGTCGAAGAACGGCTATATCGACAAGCATCTGCATGTTAAGTGGCAGAAGTCGCTTGCGAAAAAAGGGTGGGCGACCCCCAACTGGCCAGTAGAGCATGGCGGCCCAGGCTTCAATGCGACACAGAAATACATCTTCGATGTGGAAATGAGCGGCGCGCATGTGCCGCACACAGTTCCTTTCGGCATCACCATGGTGGCCCCTGTTATCATGAAATTCGGCACCGAAGAGCAGAAGCAGAAATTCCTGCCCGATATCCAGGAAACCAATGTGTGGTGGTGTCAGGGCTATTCAGAACCTGGTTCTGGATCAGACCTTGCCTCCTTGCAGATGAAAGCTGAAAACAAAGGCGATCATTATGTGCTGAATGGCTCCAAGATCTGGACGTCAGTTGCACAGCACGCAGATTGGATTTTCTGTCTGGTGCGCACGTCTAACGAGGGCAAGCGGCAGGAAGGCATCTCCTTCGTGTTGGTGCCAATGGACTCACCCGGCGTGAAAGTTGAACCCATCGTCTGTCTTGATGGATCGCCAGCGCCCCACCAGGAAGTGAACCAGGTCTTCTTCGACGATGTGAAAATTCCGATTGAGAACCGCATCGGCGAGGAAAACAAAGGCTGGACCTATGCCAAATACCTGCTCGAGTTTGAGCGCGGTAACGCCTATTCACCGGGTCTTTATCACTCGCTGCAGAACATCCGCAAAATTGCGGCTGATACTGTTGTCGACGGTGGCAAGCTGATTGATCAGCCTGAGTTCAAGTCGAAGGTCTCTGATATTGAAAACCAGGTTCGCGCCATGGAATTCACGGAACTTCGAATTTTCTCGGCACTGTCGACCGGCGGTAATGTGGGGCCTGAAAGCTCGCTTCTGAAGTGCCGTGGCACAGAGCTTCAGCAGGCCTGTACGGAACTGGCCCTTGAAGCGGTTGGTTCCTACGCGCAGCCTTATGTTGAGGACACGCTGATCCAGTCGAACGAACCAGATGTCGGGCCGTCATATGCAAAGACCATCGCGCCCTACTATTTCTCAGTTCGCAAAACATCTATCTTTGCGGGTTCGAACGAAGTTCAGCGCAACATCATGGCGAAAGCAGTGTTGGGTCTCTAACCCAACCCTCGATTGCTGATAAATCTAGAGGGAGTGGGTTTCGGTCCGCTCCCTTTTCTTATGGAAACTTCCATGTCTGACCACGATCTCAATATTCGTAAAGCCGCTCCGGGTGATATTCCAGCACTTGCACAAGTCTGGAACGAGAGCTGGCATGCGGGGCACGCCCATCTTGATCCGGAAGCTGCTAACGGCCGTGACCTGTCGTACTTTGAAGCCCGCGTAGGATCAAACCTCGAGCGCATGATCGTTGCCGACCTGTACGGGTCCGTCATTGGCTTTTCAGGCTGGGAAGGCGATGGCATCGGCCAGCTTTTCGTTTTACCAAGCCATTTCGGCAAGCATGTTGCACCGCGACTTCTTGCGACGGTCGAGGCGATTCTCAAAGTGGAAGGGCATGAAACCATCTGGCTGCATTGTCGGGAGGGAAACAATCGCGCCCGCATATTCTACGAAAAACACGGCTGGAAAGTCGCTTACGCGTTTGATGATGAAATCGGCACGCACCATGGTCCTATGCCCACACGGGCCTGGCATATGGAGAAAAAAGTTTAGCGCCAATCACCGGTCCGCAGTCTAGCGCAGACCATTTGCGCTGCGCATATTTCACAAAACTGAACAGTTAAATGTGTTTCAATGTAAAAAATTGATCGCGGCAGCGGCGTGGAACTACTGGGAGGAACAACATGGACTTCGTACATCCAGAATACCTGATCTCGGCGCAGGCACTGGCCGACAAACTCGGCAACGAGAATCTGCGGCTGTTTGATGTGTCCTTTTATCTCAAACCAAATCCAAAAGGCGGGATGATCCCGTCATCGGGCCAGGCGGTGTACGATAAGGAACATATCCCCGGCGCAGCGTTCCTCAATCAATATGGTCAGTTGTCGGACAAAAAAAGCCCGGTCGGCTTTACGCGACTTTCAGATGATGAGCTCATTCGGGCCTTTGCAGATGCTGGTGTAGATGGGGACAGCGATGTTGTCTTCTACTCAAGCAGCATGACCATGTGGTCAACCCGTGCGTGGATGTTGTTGCATCATTGTGGCCACAAACAGGTGGCCATTCTCAATGGTGGCCTGAAGGCCTGGAGAGATGCCGGGTTCGAGTGTGCGACGGAACCTGCCAGCTACGCGGCAACCCAATGGACGTCGGTCGCTCCGACACAGCGTTTTGTCGACAAAGAAGAAGTTATTGCTGCCGTGGACAATGCCGGGGTCTGCACCGTCAATGCGCTCTCGCCTGAAGTCTACGCGGGGACTGGCAATCATCATTATGGTCGCCGTGGTCACATTCCAAACAGCATCAACTTGTTTTACGACACATTGTTGGACGATGAAAAATTCCGATCACCAGCAGAAATCAATAAATCTCTGACCGAAGCAGGGATGTTGGATGATCGGCCAATCATCGCTTATTGCGGTGGAGGAATCTCTGCAACGATCGATGCATTCTCATGTCTGTTAGTCGGCAAGGAAAATGTGGCCGTCTATGATGGCTCAATGGGAGAGTGGGCAAGTGACGCGACGCTGCCTTTGGTTGAAGGCAGTGAGCCCTGAGGGCGCGCATGTAATGAACGCGACCCCTCAGACGTTCTTCTTCATGATGAAGTTTGCTTCGCCATCTTTGGAGAACATGCCAGTTATGGCGAGGCCACTGTTAAGGTTCAGCTGAACCATGGCGGCATTGTCTTGTGCGACATGGGTTTCAACAGATTTGAAACGTGAGGATTGAAGCCAGGCGTGCTGCTGATCCATCAGCAATCTGCCAATACCTTGGCCGCGATGGTCGGGATCGACACCGCCGAGCCAGCTGTAATAGCGGTTTGGGTGCGTCGCGTAGCCCGCCTTGTAACCAATAAGCACGCCATCTATCTCAGCGGTGAAGACGGTAACGTCGGGCATTTTCTCAAGCCGCCAGTGCAACCCGTCCAGCCAGGCTTGATCGGCACTCTGTCCGAAAACCCGTTCGGAGATGTTGACAAATTGGGCAATGAAGGCGTCAGAGAAAGGAGCTTCCACCAGGCACGTTTTCATCGGCTCTCTGTCGGTCTGAGGTAGCCAACCAACCGTCGCAACGGTCCAAGAAGCGCGGGGCGCCTAATCTCGCGCTTGCCATAGGCCTGGGTGATCCGGTCAAAGACAATCGCAAGTGCCACGATCGCGACACCGGCTGTCAGCCCTTGCCCCACGTCCAATCGTTGGATGCCGAGCAGCACTTGTTCGCCAAGACCCCGGGCCCCGATCATTGAGGCGATCACCACCATGGAGAGGGCCATCATGATCGTCTGGTTGATCCCGGCCATGATGTTGGGCAGGGCCAGCGGCATTTCAATATCCACGAGTTGGCGCCAACGGTTTGCCCCAAGGTCAGCTGCTACTTCGGTAAACGCGTCTGCGACCAGACGTATGCCAAGATCCGTCAGACGAATGAGCGGTGGCGTGGCATAGATCACCGTTGCAAAAACAGCGGGCACTTTGCCAAGGCCAAAAAGCATAAGAGCGGGAATGAGATAGACAAAGCTTGGCAGGGTCTGCATGGCGTCCAACACAGGCAGAGAATAGCGCCTGACACGGGGTAGCTTCGCAAGCACGACCCCAATTGGGATGCCGATAAGGAGAGCCAGCAGTACAGAGACGGTGGTGAGCGCGAGGGTCTGCATGGCGAGGTCCCAAAGCCCCAACACACCGACGGAGAAGAGAGCAAGGGTGAACCCGACAGGTGCCCAGAGGCTACCGGTGGCGTGCCAGCCAATGATGGCAGCCAAAATGAGGACCAGCCACCAGGGCAGGGCCTGCAGCCCGTCTTCCATCAGCAGTATGAGTTTCAGCACCTGATTGCCCAGCGCCTCAAAGAAGTTTCCGTAATTTGCGACAAGCCCTTCAATCCAGGTGTTCACCCAGGCGGCAATCGGGAAATGCCACTCAGCGGGGAAGGAAGCGCTTTCAGCCTGCCTGCGATCACCAACGATGCGCGCTGCTATTTCCGGCGAAACCCATTGCCGCCACACGTCAGGGCGGGTTTCAAGGAAATTCTGTGCCGCATCCCGCGTGGTGGCGCCTTCATTGGCTTCCAGGAATGCCAGCGCCTCGCTCGCCATAAGCGCGGTGGTTTTATATTGCTTCAGGAAGGCAACAACCTGCGGTGCTGTTGCTGCGAACTTAGTGTTCACGCCGATAGAGACTTCAGTCGTGGGGTAGGCGGTGGGGGGCGCATTGTCCGGATCGTCGCTAAACGCTTCCCAGGCTTCACGTGAATAGGGCGGCTCTTCCAGCATCACCATATCAAAAGTGCCAAGAACCCAGGTCGGTCCCCAATGATAGGCGACGATGGGTTTGCCCCGTGTGTAGGCGGACGAGATCGCCGCGGCCAGGGACGACGCGGCGCCAGGCCGGAAATTCGTGAACGTTTCATCCAGCCCGTAGGCGCGCAGCTTCGCATTGTTGAGCAACTCGCACTGCCAACCCAGAATACAATTATAGAAGCGACCCTTGGTGGGCTCCTCCGGGTCGGTGAAGAGTGCGGCGTAGCGGGGCAGGTCGTAGACAGACTTGAGATCGGGCGCTGCGGCTTCAATGCCGCGCGCCGCATCGCCTTCGATCAGATAGCGGGGCACATACCAGCCTTGCACCGCGTCGGGGAAATTGATGCCCAGATCAATCACGTCCCCACGCTCTAACGCAGCGGTCCAGGGTTCCACCAGATTGTCCCGCCAGACCTCCATGAGCACATCAATATCGCCCCGAGCAAGGCCGGTGACGAGCGGCAGCGTAGAGCCTGGAATGGCGTCGGTCTGACACCCATAGCCTTCTTCCAGGATGATCCGCGCCACTTCATTGTGAAAGGCGGCGGAGTCCCAGTCGAGACCCCCAAACATGATGGGGCGCTCGATATCACAGGTTTCAGCTTGAGCAGTGGGCGCGAGCCACAGGAGACCAAAGAGGAGAGCAGCGAGAATTCGGAGGAAGGAGATTGGGAGCCTGCAGAGGTTATGAACAATGAGCTGATTGTAGAGACCCTGAGGGTGTCGTCAAACGGGCGCAAAAAAGGGGAGCACAGGGCTCCCCTTTGAAACGTCGAAAAGCCGGAGGCTTACTTGCCAGACGCTTTCTCGAAGAATTTCCCAGTCTGCTCGCCGCCCATGAAGAAGGCTTTGGCGTTGGACATGTCAGCGATCTTCTCGAAGTTCTCAGCAACGTCTTCTGCGGTGAGACCATCGCGGCCGAGATACATGCCATCTGATTCCATGATTTTTGCCACAGAGAAGACGCCAGCGCCTGCGCACATGATGGTGCCGGTTGGGGCATCTTCAGAAACGAGATACATCGCAGCAGGGGTCACGCTTTCTGGCGTCAGCATCTGTTCTGCTTCAGGCGGCATCAGGTTTTCGGTCATCCGTGTGTAGGCAACAGGAGCGAGTGCGTTGCACCGAATATTGTCTTTCTGACCTTCGAGCTTCAGGGTGTTTATGAAACCGACAACACCGAGTTTGCCAGCGCCGTAGTTTGTCTGGCCGAAGTTACCGTAGAGACCGGACGAAGATGACGTGACCATGATGCGGCCATAGCCCTGTTCCTTCATGATCGGGAACACAGCTTTTGTTGGCTTGACGGTTCCGAACAGATGAACATCGACAACCATCTGAAAGTCGCCCATTTCCATCTTCACGAAGCTTTTGTCGCGCAGGATGCCGGCATTGTTGATCAGAATATCGATGCGGCCATAAGCGTCCATTGTCTGGGCAACCATATTGGCAACGCCTGCATCGTCTGTGACAGAAGATCCGTTGGCGATGGCTTCGCCGCCAGCAGCCTTGATTTCTGCAACAACGGCGTCAGCCGCGTCAGACGAGCCTTCAGACCCATCAATCGAACCGCCGAGATCGTTCACAACGACCTTTGCGCCGCGTTTTGCAAGGTCCAAGGCGTGTGAGCGGCCAAGGCCCCCACCAGCGCCGGTGACGATTGCTACTTTGTCGTCAAAACGAATGCTCATGTCTGACTGTCTCCTTGAGAGGTGTTTTCTTCAGAAATGCGAGCAGCGCGTCCCATTTGGACCAAAGCCCGTCCGCTCGCGGAATTACGGGAAATTTGGCGCTCTTTGTGCCCGAGCAGGCCCGATGGGTCAAGCGGCGCCAGGAACGGTCAAAAAGGGTTGAGTTTCAAGGCTTTGTGGTTGCCGCCGACACATCGACCCTTAAGATGCGGGGTCGGTTTGCTGGCTTAGGGGACTTCATGACGATTTACGCGGCGCAGAGCACCTTTGGACTGTTGATGCTGACAGCACTTGCCTGGGCGATCAGCGAGGACAGAAGCCGTCTCTCCTGGCGTCTGGTCGCAACCGGGCTCGGTCTGCAAATTGTCATCGCGCTTCTTCTCACCAAAGTCCCATTTGCCCGAGACGCCCTGATCGCGCTGAATGGTGTGGTCGACACGCTGATGGCCGCAACCAATCAAGGCACCTCATTTGTCTTTGGGTATGTGGGAGGCGGGGACGCACCCTTTGAGGTCGCTAATCCCCAGAATGTCTTTGTCCTGGGCTTTCAGGCTTTGCCTCTGGTGCTTGTTGTCTCTGCTCTTTCGGCGCTGCTTTGGTACTGGCGCATCCTGCCCTGGGTGACGAAAGGCTTTTCAATTGCGCTGCAACGCTCTTTCAATCTGGGCGGGGCGGTGGGCTTTGGCACGGCAGCGAATGTGTTTCTGGGCATGGTGGAAGCCCCACTTTTGGTGCGGCCGTTCATGGCGCGGCTCACCCGGTCAGAACTCTTTATCCTGATGACGGTGGGCCTTGCCACTGTCGCAGGCACTGTGATTGTTCTTTACGCCTTTGTGCTGTCTTCGATCCTCGAAGGTGCGATGGGCCAGATCCTTACCGCCTCCCTCATCTCGCTCCCGGCGGCCGTGCTGGTTGCGAAACTCATGGTGCCGGGCGGTGCGGATGAAGAGCCGACAGCCGGTGAGGTGAGCGCAGATGATCTCGGCTACCAGAGCAGCATGGACGCAGTGACCCGAGGCACTCTGGACGGGTTGACGCTCTTTCTGAATATACTGGCGATGCTTCTGGTGCTCGTCGCTCTCGTTGCCCTGGCGAACATCCTGTTGGGCCTCTTCCCAGACGTGCTGGACGCACCGCTTACCCTGCAGCGTATTTTAGGCTGGCTCTTTGCGCCGCTCGTTTGGCTGATGGGTGTGCCCTGGGCGGAAGCACCTGTGGCTGGACAGTTGATGGGCACGAAGACCATCCTGAATGAATTCCTCGCTTATGTAGCCTTAACGCAAACGCCGGTTGAGGTGCTCTCAGAGCGCTCCCGCCTCATCATGGTCTTTGGCCTTTGTGGCTTCGCCAATCTGGGCTCTGTCGGCATCATGATCGGCGGTCTCTCTGCCATCGTGCCGGAGCGCCGCACGGAAATCACATCGCTTGCCATGAAAGCGCTCGTCGGCGGAACACTGGCCGCTGCCATGACGGGTGCAACCATCGGAATGATCTCGTAACACCCAAAAAAGGAAACCCCATGAAACTCTATGATGACACACGAGCGCCCAACCCGCGACGCGTCCGCATATATCTGGCAGAGAAGGGCATTGACGTGCCCCTGGAACAAACACCGGTGATGGAGCGGGCAAACCGGACAGAGGCGTTTAAGGAAAAGAACGCGCTGCAACAGATCCCTGTGCTGGAGCTGGATGACGGAACCTGCATCGCTGAGAGCCTCGCCATCTGTCGCTATTTCGAAGCTGAAAACCCGGACACTCCATTATTCGGGTCAACGCCCCTCCAGCAAGCGCAGGTTGAAATGTGGAACCGCCGCATCGAATTCCAGTTGCTGGGGACAGTAGGTGCCTATTGGCGTCATTGCCATCCGCTCACAGCTGGCCTTGGAGGGCAAATTCCAGAAGCCGGCGAGGCCGGAAAGAAACGTGCTGAATTTATATTGGCGTGGTTGAATGAAGATCTGGAAGGGCGCGACTTCTTTGCAGGCGACGAATTCACAGTTGCCGACATCACAGCGCTCTGCGTGATCGACTTTGCGACATTTGTCGGCATTCCGATCCCGGACGCAGCATCGAACCTTAAAGCCTGGCACGAACGCGTCTCGTCGCGCCCGAGTGCGGCGGCTTGATGGATTTCTGAGAGAAAAAATTGAGAGGGGCGAAGGCGGTGGCCGGGGGTACATTCAGACACCGCCTTGCCCCCTCAGGACCCAACCAGATAACGCATGACAATCTAGCCAGGGCATTCAGGCCGCCGTTTCCAGCGGTTGATATGAAAATGGCAAGAGTCACCTGAACAGTTCCTGAACTAGATGAACAGGTTTCGGTCAGCAAAAAAAACGCTGGGAATTCTAGGTTTTCTGGGGTTTTTGGAAGGTCGTAAACTTGTGTTACTGTCTGCCGAAGTATCGGGGGACAAATGACAGCCGAATTACAGTCGCAAGAATCGCAAATCGAGACTGCTGAGAAAATTCCGACCTGGCGGTTGGCCGCCTATGCCCAGATGACCCTGCCTCTCGCGGTCATTGGTCTGCCAATCGCCATTTTCATTCCGCCCTTCTATAGCGGCACCCTCGGTCTTGACCTCGCCGCTGTTGGTCTGGTCCTGATGCTTGCGCGCTTTTCCGATGTGATCACCGACCCGTTAATTGGTCGGTTAAGCGATCGCACGCGGACGCGGTTTGGGCGCAGACGTCCATGGATCGCCGTGGGCGTGCCGCTCATGGTCCTCTCTGCCTACATGCTTTTCGTTCCCGCAGAACCAGTAAGCTTTGGCTATCTGCTCATTTGGATTTCTGCGATCTATCTGGGCTTCACGCTGATCGGCATCCCTTATTCTGCATGGGGGGCAGAGCTGTCGGGCGATTATCACCAGCGAAGCCGGGTGACGGGAGCGCGCGAGATTTTCTTGCTTCTAGGGCTCCTGCTGGCAATCAGTGCACCCATCATTGGTGTATCGCTCACCGGCGGCGCTGAAGAAGGGGAGACCTTCAATTCGGCTTCCAGAGAGGCAATGGGCTCCCTTGGCTGGCTGACGGTTGTTCTGTTGCCCTTGTGCGCACTGATTCTCTTCGCCTGTGTTTCCGAACCGACCTCGCAAACCACTCAGAATATTCCTTTTAAGGATGGGCTGAGGGCTTTCGCGCGGAACGGTCCATTCAGGCGCATTCTCCTGTCCACTATGGTTGGCGCGTTTGCCGGGTCACTGAACGCTGCAGTCGCCATTCTCTTTTTTGACCACGTGTTGAAAATTGGGGAAGCAGGGTTATTTCTCATTCTCGTACTATTTGGGGCGGCGATTTTTGGCTCGCCCATATGGGTTGTGTTGGGAAAGAAACTTGGCAAACACAGGGCATTGTGTGTCGCCGCCGGGTGCTCTCTGGCCGCATTTTCGTCTGTCCCCGCAGTTGTTTACATTCTCATCCCCTCAGCTCCCGAATACACCTTTGCGGCGATGCTGACGGCGACCCTGATCCAGGGGCTTGCAGCAGGCGCAACGCCCATTCTCGGCGCGTCTATGCTCGCCGACGTGGTGGACCTCGACACCATGCGAACAGGCGAACACCGAACGGGGTTCTTGTTCGCTTTCTTGGGCATGGTGCGGAAGTTTTTTGAAGCGGCAGGTGTCGGCATCGCCCTGCCGCTCATTGCCTATATGGGCTTTGATCCTCAGGCAGACAGTCAGACTGACCTTGGCATCTTTGGGATCACGATGGTCTATTGCCTGCTGCCGCTCAGCTTGTGGATTTGCTCGGTCATGATCATCTGGAATTACCCGCTAACCTCCGAGCGCCACGCACGCCTTCGTGCAGCCTATGAACGCAAGGCAAAGCGGCGCGGCCAACAAATGCACCCCGCCCTGGCGGACTAAGCTGGCGCCTTTAGATCGAGGGTTTGTGCGAGCAATTCATACGAGCGCTTGCGCGCCTCATGATCCGGCGTAATTGTCAGGATCACAAAATCATCGACGCCATATTCCGCACCAAGTTGGAGGAGGCGACCGCGTACCTGCTCTGGCGTACCGGTAATGCTGCGTTGTTTTACGCCTTCCAGCATCTGTACTTCATCGGGTCTGAGTGGAAAAGCGAGGGCATCTTCAATGGATTTGAATGGCCCCGCTCTGTTTTGCAGGAGGTGCAACACCCAAAGGTTACGTGACGCAGAAAGACGCTGAGCTTCTTCTTCCGTATCTGCGACCATAACTGAGACACCAATCGAGCCGCGCGGCTGTTCGGAAATGCGCGAGGGACGGAAAGTCTGCCGGTAAATTTCCAGCGGTGTTGGGCCAGCGTCCTGATTGATGAAATGCGCGAAACAATAGGGCATGCCGAATTGTGCGGCATAGGCGGCGCCATCGGAGCTCGATCCGAGCATCCAAAGGTCCGGCATGCCTGGTCCCTTAGGCACGGCATGAATACCCTGATAGGGATGGTCAGCCGGGAAGCCACCTAATTCGCCCTGAAGTCCCTGTGCGTCCTCCAGAAACTGCTGCAGCAATTCAACCTGCTGCGGAAAGACATCAATGCCATAGGCCTGGGGCCCAGGTTGTAGCGCCCGGCTTGCCTTTTGGTCAGACCCAGGTGCCCGTCCAAGGCCCAGGTCAATCCGGTCTGGATAAAGAGCATGGAGCACACGGAAAATCTCAGCAACTTTGAGCGGACTATAATGGGGCAACATCACACCGCCTGATCCAACACGGATTGTGTTTGTCGCAGCCGCAATGGCCCCGATCAGGATCTCAGGCGCAGATCCCGCAAAAGAAGATCCGCTATGATGTTCAGCAACCCAATACCGCTGATACCCAAACGCTTCGCAGGCCTGGGCAAGATCAATCGTTTCGCGCAAAGCCTGTGCGCCAGTCCCGCCTTCTCGGATCGGAGACTGATCAAGCGCGCTAAGTGTTACCATGACCAAACCTTTTCTAGCTTGTGGGCCTTATTTGCCGATGCGCTTGATCACGCCGCTGAAGTTCAAAAGGGTTTCGTCACCACAGAAAATCTGACCTCGCATAAAGACCATGGAGCGTGTGTTGCGCACCACCTCGCCGGTGGCTTCAATAAGGTTCCCGGAGCCAACGGCGGAAACAAACTCGGAGCTGAAGGAGACGGTGACAGCAGGGCCGTCTAGCACATCACCAGCCAGAGCGAAAAGTGCATAGTCAGCAAAAGTCATCATTGAGCCACCATGCAGGTATCCCCCGCCATTGCAGTGATGGGGAAGGGCTTCAAACGCACACCGGATCGAGCCGTCTTCCATCTTCTTGAAGAAATACGGACCTGCGTAATCCTCAAACGGATCTGTGCCGCCTTCCCAAGCCTGATATCCGCTCAGGCGTCCTGTCGGTACGTTCATGATTGGCATCCTTTTTCTTGTTCTTGTCGCAATTCGCACGCGCAAGCGCCATTGAATTGGCTGTATTTCGCCCCAAAAAGGACGGTCTGCGCCTCTATTTAGGTCTTCATTAGGAGAATTCCAACACAATAGACGGAAGAAGACACGACGGTGGTGGCAGAGATGGGCCAAATTAAAGAAACAAACATCGAAAGTGCATATTCCAGCGAAGTCATGGAGTTGCGCAAGAAGGTCGGCAATGACCAGATCCGACTGGTTGACCTTGCTGCGCTCGAAGCTGATGTCCTTCGCGAAATGTTCGATTTCTGGAACAAATCGCGCGATGGTATGCCACTTCCCTGTTCGTCGTGCATTGATCCCGTCGCACTCCCCAAACGTTTGTCTCAGATCTTCGTGATCAGGGTCGAGCAGGAGCCATTGAGCTTCTGGTTTCGCATTATGGGCGAAGATGTAATCAATGCATTTGGGGTGAATGCTTCTGGCCAGGAAGTTTCAAAAATTGAATCGGACGGTCTCCCAACTGGCAAGCTTTTGCACGAGACGTATGCATGGGTGATTGCGCAGCGGAAGCCGGTTGCAATGGCAGGGCCGAATGGCGCATTGCGCGACGGATTTAAGCGCCATGAAATGATCTATCTCCCATTTTCAAACGGCGGGTGTCAGGTGACCAACATTCTTGGTGCATCAGTCTACTACCGAACCTGAACCAACGCGCTTGTCCCGGTTTTGACGCCTGGCCATCCCATGGCCTAAAGTCCCGCAACTTTTACCAGCAAGACTAAGCGGGGAACGCATGGCCCTTGATCTCGAAACGCGCGATCAACTTCTTTCCACCATCCGACGGTTTGTCGATGAACGGCTGCGGCCGATCGAAGCCCAGGTTTCCGAAAACGATGAAGTGCCTGAGGGAATTGTGCAAGAGATGCGCGATCTGGGCCTGTTCGGCATTTCGATCCCCACGGAATATGGCGGGCTTGGCCTCAACATGGATGAGGAATGCCGTCTTCTGTTCGAACTCGGACGCACGTCCCCTGCCTTCAGGTCCGTCATTGGCACCAATGTCGGCATCGGCTCTCAGGGTATTGTGATGCATGGTCGTCAGGACCAGAAGGAACGCTGGTTGCCCAAACTTGCGACGGGGGAAGTGATTGCGAGTTTTGCGCTAACCGAACCTGAGGCCGGATCTGATGCTGCCTCGCTCCGCACCACTGCGATACGCGATGGCGACCATTACATCGTGAACGGCACCAAGCGATATATCACCAATGCGGCCAAAGCCGGTATCTTTACGCTGATGGCCCGGACTGACCCTGACACACCAGGTGCGAAAGGGGTCTCAGCCTTTATCTGCCCGGCAGATGCGCCGGGTATTTCTCTCGGCAAGTCTGAAAAGAAAATGGGACAGCAAGGCGCGCACATTTGTGATGTGGTCTTTGACGATGCCCGTATTCCTGCAGACAGTCTGCTGGGTGAGGTGGAAGGCAAGGGTTTTGTGACCGCCATGCAGGTACTGGAGCGGGGCCGCCTGCACATCTCCGCTGTCTGCGTTGGGGTGGCAGAGCGTCTTATCGAAGACGCGACCCTATATGCCGCGGAACGCAAACAGTTTGGTCAGCCCATCGGAAATCATCAGTTGGTGCAGGCCATGTTGGCAGATTGTAAGACCGAAGCCTATGCCGCGCGCTGCATGGTGATGGATGCATCCAAGCGCCGCGACGCCGGTGAAGATGTCGGCACAGAGTCTTCATGCTGCAAATATTTTACCTCAGAAATGGTCGGGCGCGTTGCTGACAAGGCAGTCCAGATATTTGGCGGCGCAGGCTATGTCGCAGATTATGGTGTTGAGCGCTTCTATCGTGATGTACGCATCTTCCGTATCTATGAAGGTACGAGCCAGATCCAGCAGATGATCATTGGCCGCAACATGATCCGCGAAGCATCGTCCTAGGGGGCCCAAAAGCAGCGTTGGGCCGTCCAGCAGGTCTATGCCGAAAACGTGTAAACAGGCGTGTGTGGGCTGCTCTACTATTCTCCCAGGCATGAATAGTTCTTCGGGAAAGACGCTCATATGACTGCTAAGGCGCTGAATAGGCTCGTCAAAGACATTCGTAGATGTCGGGTATGTTTTGAGGACGGCGGTAAAAAGCCACTCCCTCATGAACCGCGGCCAGTGCTGCAGGTATCAAGCAAGGCACGCATCTGCATTGTCGGACAGGCACCGGGTACTCGGGTCCATGCCTCCGGTGTTCCCTTTGACGACCCGAGTGGGGACCGACTGCGCGACTGGTTGGGCGTGGACCGCGAGACTTTCTACGACGACACGAAACTGGCCATCGTTCCCATGGGCTTCTGCTTTCCGGGGCTCGACGCCAAGGGGGGCGACCTGCCACCGCGAAAGGAATGTGCGCCATTGTGGCGTGCGCCACTCTTTGAAGCTCTGCCTAACATGGAGCTGACCATTGTGATCGGCCAATATGCGCAGGCTTATCACTTCGGCAAAAATAAAAAGAAGACGCTCACAGAAACCGTGGAGCATTGGCGGGATTATATGCCGACACACTTGCCCGTGCCGCACCCATCTTGGCGCAACAATGTGTGGTTGAAGAAGAACCCTTGGTTTGAGACTGATCTGTTGCCAGTTCTGCGTCAGGAAGTAAAACGACTGTTGAAAAAGAAAACGTGATGGTCATGAGGCTCTGGCTGCTCACTCTCCTTCTGCTTTCGGCCTGTGCGCCGCAAAGTTTGACTGTCGGGGCCCCGGTTCGTCAGGCCTCCCTAACACCCACCCATGCCATTATGGAAGATGCTGCGCGCCTGCCGCTTCGTGTCTGGGTTGCAGAAGAACCAACAGCGATCATTCTGGGTGTCCACGGCTTCAACGATTATTCCCGCGCTTTTGAGCTGCCGGGACCCTGGTTTGCAGACCGGGGCATGACTTTTTATGCCTATGATCAAAGAGGCTTTGGCCGAGCGCCCGCACATGGGAAATGGGCAGGCACCCAGACCCTCGTGAACGACCTCAGAGCTGTTACTGCACTGCTCCGAGACCGACATCCTGGCGTCCCGCTCTTTGTCGTGGGGACAAGCATGGGCGGCGCAGTAGCCCTAGCAGCAGCTGCCAACCAGGGGGTGGGGGCAGACGGTCTCATTCTGGCAGCACCAGCGGTGTGGGGCTGGTCGGTGATGAACCCGCTCTATCGCGGCTCGCTCTGGATCGCCGCGCATGTAGCGCCAAGCTACACGCTGACAGGTGAAGGGCTGGAGCGTTGGCCTTCAGATAATATCGAAATGTTGCGTGCTTTCTCTGGTGACCCCCTCGTCATCAAAGAAACCAGAATTGAAAACATCTATGGACTGGTCGATTTGATGGACACCGCCTACCTCTCCATTGAGGCGGTCAAAATACCGACACTCCTTCTCTACGGAGACAAAGATGAGATTGTCCCCCGCGGCCCTGTGGAAGACATCAAGAAACGCTTTGAAAATGATCAGACCATCAAAGACTATCGCGATGGCTGGCACATGCTGCTCCGCGATCTTCAGCGCGAGACCGTCTGGGAAGACATGGCGGCGTGGATTGTAGTGAACAGCAAAAGGGCAAAGTGACGCTAGTGCGTATCGGTGCTCTCTCCAGCGAGGAGCGCATTCGTTCGTTCAGCGAGGTCGCTCATCAGGGCGCCACTCTTGGTGAGATGTTCCGCTTCATTCTTTAGGATCGCACGGAAGAGGCGGCTTTTCACCGCTTCCTCATTGATCGAAATTGTCTGCAGACTTGATGACGCGGCATCGACGACAAAGTCAACGAGCCGTTCTGCCGCGTGCAGTCGGCCCCATATGTAGTCATGCTCGCGGGCTTGCCTGCTAAAGAAAGCGCCGAAATGACCCAGCTCACGCCCCCTTAATGCTGTGGGCGCATCGGGCAACTCAAGCGCGTTGCAATCTTGTGGGCTGATGCGGGCAACGAGCACTGTGTCAACATCATCAAGCGGTTGCCACCGCAGAAGCGGGAAGGTGAGGACGTCGAAAAAGGGAAAGCTGAGATAGGCAAGGATCAGCTCTTCCCGCTGCGCCTCTGGCAAATAGTTCACCACCATGATCGAAAACTCATCATCAAGCAGCGTATCAACGTCGACGAGAGAGAGGGCAGTGCGCATTGCGACAAGCAGGGGGTCGAGCTCCTCCGGGCTTGCTGTCCCGCGTGTGTTTGCGAGCAACTTGCCGGCCTGTTCATGGATCTCGGGCTTGAAGAAAGAGCAGGAATCGCGCCGTTGTAGCCTTTCCAACGCCCGGTAGAGCACACCCTTAAACTCATCCAACCCATGGCTGTCCATCGGGTTCGCTGATTTGTCTGACTCAGCGTACAGCTCATTGAGGCGTCGAATAACGAACCGCAGACGGCGCTGGCGAAAATTCACATCGAACCGACGCAGGAAGGTAACCCATCGCGCCGTGCTCGGCGTAAACTCATCCGTTCGATCGTCTGTTGAAAACTCTACAGGAAAAATACCCTCCGACCGTGCCCATTGTTCAACTGACCTTGAAAGAGCAAGCCGATCACTTGGTTGTGTGACCTGTGGGGCCAGGTCGCCCAGCATCTCCGAAATCCAACTCAAGACGGACAGGACCTTTGTCTGAACATATCCGTCATAGGCATAGCCCGCATCGCGCGCTGCATGAGAATTGGCGGTCTCGCGAAGTTGCGCCAACTGATGGGGCGTGGGGTGCAGTGGCACACCATCGGGCAAGATCGTGTTGATCGTATTCTGGATGTGAGGGCGTGTGGCTTTGAGCACTTCCTGGTAAAGGTGAACCTGTTGGCTGATGTCATTGATTTCAGCAAGCTCATCGCGCACAGGCTCGTTGCGGGGAATGTCAGAAAGCGATGCCCGCAGCGTTTGGAAAAACCCCGGCAAAGCGCCGGCGCGCTCGATCTTCCCGCTCTCAGGGTCGGGATCAATATAGATCACCCTCCGGTCAACCTCTCGATATGCCGGACGGTCGGCAAGAACGGAGACGGCTTCTGCGAACGGCTTATTGTTGAGCACACTGCCGTCGATGAAGGAGCTGGTGAGCGGATTGTGCCCAATGTCGATCATTGATTTGAATTTGCGTGCAATGAAGCGGTCGCGGGTCAGCCATTCCTCGCCGCGCTGTGTAAGAACCCGGTCAATTTCTGTGATTTGAGTGGGTGGAAAAGCGCCAGGAAATGAAGAGGTTGCCCGCGCCGCCAGGACGAGACCTGGAATATGATCTGTGCCGAACTCGCTCTGCACATCCCCATCTGAATGTTGCAGATAGTCAAATCGCAGAACATGACGATGTTCGCGCTCCGACACGATGGGAGGATCGTGGAGCGGAATGGTCTGCTCATATCCATAGAAATCTGTAACGGAGACGAAGAGATTGAGTTCCTGTCCTACAGGGAGCAACGATGCCCGCTTGGTTGAGGGCTCCCCCATGGCCTGGCAGGCATCCATCAGCATGTTGCTCATCAGCCGGCCGGAGAACGGGGGCTCAAACCATCTGGAGCGCATGAAGGTCGAGAGTTTCTCGCGCATTTCGGACTCTGGCGCGATTTTCTTCAACCATCTCTCATTAATGTCCCAAAAAAGCGGTCGCAGAAATGCCTTGCTCCACTTACCCGCAATCGTTTCTGGATCCATCAGCGCGGTAATGTCTGCTTTTTCAAGCCACATGTGCCGGTGTGCATCGAGCGGCAGGTCATGGGCCAGCGCCCGGGCGAGCATCACCCCGTTTATGCCGCCAGCGGAAGCGCCAGCGATGACATCAACAAAAACACGCAGGTCCAGTTCCTGACCAATCTCCTGCAGAAGTTCGAAATAGACACTCTCGGTATCTGTCTCGCGGGTCGGATCATCATTCAGGTCGAGATAGGTTTTGGCACCGCGCTCTGCCGGATCGTCAACCTGGTGATAGAGAGCGGAGGCTCGAATGAGTTTTTGAAACTCTTTGGTGACGCCATGCATATAGACCGCGAGCGAAACGCCGCCATAACAAACCAGGGCCAGTCTGAGTTCTTTTTCTTTCATGGCCGTATTGTTGGTCCAGACTCAATGAGTGAAGTGATGCCGAATTATACTCCCTTTTTGTTAAGGAGACACGATCACAAAACCTGCCGCCTCCTCAAAAGGCCTTTCGGGGCTGTGACCTCAACTCGGCATGGGGACCAAGCGGACTGTCGACATGCCTTTGGCAATGACAGTGCCATCAGGTTTGGTCAGTCGCCCTTCAACGAAGGCGGTTTTCCGGCCCAGCCGTTCGATCCAGGCTTCTGCATGAACAAGGCCGGGGTGAGCAGCTGCGTAAAATGCGATTTTGATGTCGAGAGAAAGGGGCAGCAGTTTAGCTTCCGTCTTTGCGATCAAAGCTTGTGCCATGGCGGCGTCAATCCACCCTGTCACAAAACCGCCTTGCACGATATTGCCCGAATGGCACTGAGAGGTCTTGGCCTCGAATTCCAGCACAGTGTGGCCGGTGTCGGGGTTACTGGAGACGGTGCGTACCAGCCCCATGGTTTCCATAAGGGTGTTTTTGCCCGGTTCAGTCTTCGCCGTATCGGTCATTGTGGTCCCATTGCAGTCGTTGGCATGAATGTTGATGGCGCCAAGAATGCAGAAACCGACCTCTGGCGCAACCGTGATTGGCGCACCGCCCAAAATTGTTCAGAATGTCCTCATAACAATTAGGAAGGTGAGCCAATGCCAGGTGCTTTGGAGGGTGTGAGGATTGTAGACCTGACGACGATGATTTCAGGGCCCATTGCGACCATGATGCTGGCCGATCAGGGTGCAGATGTCATCAAGGTCGAGCCGAAAACAGGCGACCTGGTACGTGTGTTGGGCCCTTCCAAAGGCGACCGGACAGCAACCTTCCTTGCGGCAAACAGAAACAAGCGCTCGCTTGTTCTTGATCTGAAAACAGATGAAGGTTTGACGGCGTTGCGGAAGCTCGTCGCCACAGCCGATGTCGTTGTGCAGAATTTTAGACCGGGTGCTGCAGAGCGTATGGGAATAGGAGAGGCTGATCTCCGCAAGGAACGCGCCGACCTGATTTATGTATCTATCTCCGGGTTTGGGGAAACGGGGCCCTATGCGAAGAAACGTGTTTATGACCCTGTCATTCAGGCACTTTCAGGCCTGGCCGCAATTCAAGCAGACCGGGATACCGGTCGTCCCCGGATGATCCGCACCATCATTCCAGATAAGCTGACAGCAGTAACAGCCGCGCAAGCCATCACCGCTGCGCTCTTTGCTCGCGAGCGCCGGGGTGAGGGGCAGCACATCAAACTCTCCATGCTGGATGCGATGATTGCGTTTCTGTGGGCAGAAGGTCTGGTGGCCTTGACGTTTCCAGGAGGTGAAAAACATGCCGCGCGAGCACAACTCTCCCAGGATCTCATCTACAAAACAAAGGATGGATACATCACCGTTGGCGCCGTGTCTGATGATGAGTGGAAAGGACTGTGTGCTGCTCTCGATCAACCGCAATGGCTGGAGGATGAGCGCTTTAACACGCCCAGCGGTCGTGTGGTAAACGCGCCGGAACGGTTGGCGTTAACGCAGGAAGTCTTGCAGCACAAAACGAGCGCGGAGTGGCTGAGTGTGTTGGATGCCAATCAGGTCCCTTGCGCTCCCATTCTCGACCGCACGACTTTGTTGGACCATCCGCAAATACAGGCGAACCAGATTGTGGAGGAGCAGAGCGAAGACGATCTGGGAGCGTTTAGACTGCCGCGCCCTGCAGCGAGGTTCAGTAGGACCCAGGGGGAGATAAGGCGTCATGCGCCGCACTTGGGGGAGCATACAGAGCAATTGCTTGGCGAACTTGGATATGATCAGCAGACAATCGATGAGTTGATTTCTGTCGGGGCAGCCTCAAATTACGGTTAACCATAAGTTACGATTTTCAGCGCGGGATTGCGTCTCGTGGTAAAATCCGTCTGGGGAATGTGGCCCGCAGGGGGCGCGTTATGAGTTGAGTAGTGGGGGCTGGTGATTTGTTTCCGGCAGTGTTGAGTAGGATTTTCCTGATCTTTCTAGCGGTCATGGTACTGATCGCCTTCCTATTGCAGTGGGAGCAGGCGCAGCGTCTGAAGTTCCTCGGCGTTGCAGTTCAAAATGATGCGCTGTCCTTCGAAATCGCTAATTACGGCACAGCCTATGTTGGCAAGACAGATTATGTCGGGAGCGTTGCTTTCCTGTCGCCGGATCAGAAGTCCGTGTCTTTGTTCAAAGGGTCCATCGACCTCATTCCTCCCTCGCGGGCGGTGACAGCCTCACTGAGTTTTGACGCACCAATTGTGCCGCCGACCTTGTCGACCGCAGAGACCTCCGTGACCCAGCTCTGCCTCTATACACGGGGGCGTCTCTATTTTGATACGCACTTCCATAAGGTCTATTTCCGGCACCGCACGACGGACACGCCAAGACGGTCAAATGACGTGCCGCCAGATCTTGAAATCGCAGAATATGAGCACGTGTTCTTTGGTCGACCGCCGTGCGAGTTTGTGGGATCGGGAAACTATTTCTCCTACGAAATCAACGCCGCCAACATTGACTGCAAGCCCATCGGAGAGGTGAACGAAACCGTCTGCCACACCGAAGGTGTTCTAAAATCGACACTGGAGGGCATCTTCGATCCGGTTCAAACGTCAGTTGATTTTGAATTCCCTGAACGAGCCCTGAGCCGGCCCCCATCGCTTCTCAGAAACTGATCCATTCTTTTCGCGTGCCGTCTCAGATGTCGTTTTGAAAAATCACTCAGGGGCCTACAGTAGCTCAATGCAACAGTTGAGGTAGGTAAGCCGCTGACCCGAGACAGGAGCCGCGGGTCAGACCGGGACCCTCAGGTCTATTTCTCTCTTTACAATCCGCTGTAGTAAAATAACTGTGAGGCTGGTGGGCGTGGCTGGGATTGAACCAGCGACCTTTCCGATGTGAACGGAATGCTCTCCCGCTGAGCTACACGCCCTAATTTCATCGGCGCTCTATAAGGGCCAGTTTATGGCGAGGTCAAGCATCCCTGGCTTTCTTCAGGACGTGTTTCAGGTAGTCTGTGCGTAACTGAGGGAGTGAAAATGGCTGAGAAAACGAGTGGACTGCGCGCTCTGACGACACTGGCGCGATTTGCAGCGCCCCGCCTGGCGCGATATCTGATCAGCGGCAATGCGATCACGACAAATGCATCTCTAAAAAGTCAGCTTGCACCGGTCTTGGAGACGAACGCGCAAAACCTGATCGCAGATGCCGCATACCAGGCGCTCGATGCAGAAGCCGGGACGTGGATCGACACGCGTGTCAGCGTCACGCCTGGCGACGAGGTCACCATCCTGGGGCAGGGCGCGTTCTGGATGTCGAAGCCGTTGGATATTCGACTGGGAGCTGGCAGCGCAGTGTGGGTCCGGATCGGGGACGGGGACGTGTTTAAGGTGACATCTGATGCCGCTTCGTTTGTCGCACAAAAATCTGGGCAGGTAAGCCTGATCGCTGTGGGTCCCGGAGCCTGGGAGAACACACAAGGGGAGTATCTGGGCGGTGAGGTGCCGTCTGGGCCTCAAGGTGTAATTGATGTGGCTCTCCTCAAATGGAATGGAAAAGCCGCTGAGGGATTGGCGCAGCTGGCGAGGGCCGTCTCCTCCCCACTGGGTGACATGCTTGGCCGGGCCGCTGGAAAGGCGCTCGAGCCTGTCGCTGCCCCCGAGGGCTGGCGCTATCTCTGGCGATTGGGTGACGGAGAATTGTATCAAGCCGCGTCTGGCAGCGAGGGTCATTGCATACATTGCACAACCCATGAGGATGTTGGGATTTTACAGATCCCGGCAGAGCGACCGCTTACCGATACGCTCACTTTGAACTGGGACTGGCTAGCGCATCAATTGCCGTCTTCTTTGCCCGAAGATATTGAGCCCACCCACGATTACCTTTCTATCGCAGTTGAGTTCGATAACGGGTTGGATTTGACCTATATGTGGTCGGCTGCCTTGCCGAAGGACACGATCTTTCAGTGCCCGCTGGCATGGTGGGATGAGCGCGAAACACATTGGGTGATCCGCACCAAGGATGAACTGGGTTGCTGGTTGTCCGAAGAGCGGTCTATCAAGCAGGATTATGAGAGGGCAATCGGAGGAGAGCTGCCGGCAAAAGTCGTTCAGGTCTGGCTGATCGCCAACTCACTCTTCCAAAGAGGCACCGGCAAATGTGACTACCGTGCCATTCGTCTTGTCGATGGAGAGGATGTCTTAAACGTATCTCAGACCTAAAAGTGGTCAGGTCTGGCTGATTTAAGCGCTTCTGGAAGGCGATCATAGTGATCGATCAGGTGATCAGCGCCGAGATCAGCGGCGGGAATGTCGGTGTAGCCGAAGGTAACGCAGACTGAGGGGATTGAAGCCGCCCGGGCGGCATTGATGTCCGGGGCGCTGTCGCCCACCATCACAGCGCCCTCCAGCGTGCCGCCGAGCCGTGCCACGGCTTCTGTAAGGTGAAGAGGGTCGGGCTTGCGAACAGCCAGCGTATCTCCTCCGATGACGACGGGAAAAAAATCAGCAATCGCGAGGGTCTGAAGGAGCTGGTGTGTGAGATGTTCCGGCTTGTTGGTGCAGACCCCCAGTCTCACACCCCTGGCTGTCAGGGCTTCAAGTTGAACGCGGACACCGGGAAACAGGACCGTATGGTCGGCAATGTGGTTGCCGTAATATTCGAGAAACTCCTCAAAGACCTGGTCGAGGAATGCCTCCTCAACCGGCGCGCCTGTCGCCTCAAATCCGCGTTCCATGATTTTGCGAGCGCCTGCACCAACCATGGGCCGAACGAGGGTGTCGGGGATGCGTGCCCGCCCATGACGCTCAAGCAGCACATTCATCGTGTGGCAGAGATCGAGCGCCGTGTCGGCAAGAGTGCCGTCGAGGTCAAAAAGGACGGTCGAGGAAGTGCTCATGAGAGGTGGGTCGTTTCATTTGTGGTGTCGCGATGTGCGTACTGTGGATAAGTCAGAAAGAGATTCGGTTTCAACTGCTTATTCGTCAAACCGGACTCATTTCCTGAAAGCCAGACAGGGCCAACGAAAAACACCACGGTCCTGACTCAATGTCTGAAGCCCTTGATTCAATCTCTCAAGGACCTCCGCGATCCCCATCAATCCGCTGCGTCCGACAGGCGCCATGTAGCCAATCCCTCCAGTGTTTGCGCATAGGTCTGTCGCGCATTCCTGATGACGTTGTCCCGGAAGCTCTGGCGATCGGGAGCGTAGTCCTCGCGGATCTCCGCCAGATACTTGGACGCCTCAGGCGCATCCAATCCACCTTCAAAACGCAGCCAGCGCTCCAGCATAGAAATGCGCAGCGCGTCCGCAGCGTTGGATTTGGGACGCGCGGATCGGAACTCGACAACCGCACCCGCAAAGGTCGCGTGCGTTCTTACGGCCTGCTCAATGCCCCAGAAGAGGATGCCGTGGCGGGTCGGTCGTTTTGATCCCCAGAGCTCATCCACATGGGAGGAGCTCAAGGCGTCACGGCCCCACCACCGTTCCGCCTGCGCCCGACCAATGCTCTTGGGCGGTGAAAAGCAGAGGAAAATTAGGTCTCCATCCCCCACGGGACCCGTGTGCCAGTCAATAAAGGCCACCTGTCGGGCGCTGGATAACTCAGTCTTGATGATGGTTTTAAGCGTTTCGGTCGACCATTCCAGAGATGTGCCACCAAAGTGGAAGCCATCGCTGTGGCTGTACTGCCCTCTGCTGATGGCATCTTCGAGCGCCCATTGACCATGTTTGGAGATGAGGCGGGCACCCTCTGATAAGAGCCGCCGGATTGCTTTGTCATCGATGCGCTTTGGGCAGAGCAGTGGATGAACCTGATCATAGAGGGCGTTTTCCGGGTGTGGGGCGTCGTGATCCAGCCAGTTCCGATTGAGGTCCACATTGTTCTCTGTGCCCCGCAGGCACCAGGCAAAGCCATAGGGATTGACGGCGTGGATGAGGAGCACGGCAACGCCAGGCGGCAGGGAGGGTGGCCCACCGTCCGTCAGCCAGTCGAGCTGGGCTGCTGATCCGGCATACCCCTCCGCTCCATGAGTGCCGCATGTATTAATCAGGACGGCGCTGGCGTCTTTTGGGCCAAACCAGGCAGTGTCCATCGCGAGGCTCTCCCCACCGGGGCCTGTGGCATTCGGGTTCAAATAGGACTGCAGCTCACCTCCTGCTGCGCGCGCAGCGTCCACGAACCGATTCCGTGCGGCGTCGTAAGTCTCAGAAAAGGGGCTTGTCTCGGTCATAATCCAGTGCGTGTCGATTATCTTGTGTCGCGCTGCGAGCGAAGCGACGGGGGACGCTTGATGCCATTAACGGGCAGACTGCAAGATGCTACCAAGAAGAGGCCTGGAAGGCCCGCTCAAATGCATAAGGTTTCCAGCTCAAAGCATAAGACGTAAGGACGATACTGATGAACCTCAAAGACCCCAGCCTATTGCGCTTCCTTTGTTACATTGATGGCAGCTGGGTTGGTCAATCCGCTGCCAAAACCCCCGTAACCAATCCAGCGACTGGGGAGGTAATTGCCGAGGTGCCGGTACTGGGGCAAACGGAGACAGAAGCAGCGATTGAGGCAGCCTACCGGGCCGGCCCAGCCTGGGCGGCCCTTACCGCGAAAGAGCGCAGTGTCATCCTTCGCCGCTGGTTTGATCTGATGATGGAGAATGCAGATGACCTCGCCATAATCCTCACCAGTGAGCAGGGCAAACCTCTTGCCGAAGCAAAAGGGGAAATCACCTACGCAGCGTCATTTCTTGAATTTTACGCAGAAGAAGCCAAGCGCATCCATGGCAGCGTCGTGCCCGCACCGTCAAATGACCGTCAGATCGTCGTTCTGAAACAGCCTGTCGGTGTGGTCGCCTCTATCACACCTTGGAATTTCCCCGCCGCTATGATCACTCGAAAGGTCGGACCAGCGCTCGGCGCTGGATGTACGGTGGTTGCTAAACCCGCAACTCAGACGCCGCTGTCGGCTTTTGCAATGGCGGAACTTGCTGAACGCGCTGGTGTGCCCAAGGGCGTCTTCTCAGTGCTCACAGGCAAATCTGGTGAAATTGGCGGTGAACTGACGTCGAACCCAAAGGTGCGCAAACTCACCTTTACGGGCTCAACAGAAGTTGGGCGGCTATTGATGGAGCAGGGGGCGTCCACCATCAAGAAAATGTCGATGGAACTTGGCGGCAACGCACCGTTCATCGTCTTTGAGGACGCAGATGTGGACGCTGCCGTGGAGGGCGGCATGGCAGCCAAGTACCGCAATACCGGTCAGACATGCATCTGCACCAATCGGTTTCTGGTTCATGCAAGCGTCTATGACAGTTTCGTTGAGAAACTCGCAGCCCGCGCCAAGGATCTGAAAGTGGGCAATGGCCTGGATGACGGCGTCGGACAGGGCCCTCTCATTGACATGGCGGGCGTTGAGAAAGTCGAAGAGCATGTAGCCGATGCGGTGGAGAAGGGCGCTCGGCTCCTCGCAGGCGGCAAACGTCACGCACTGGGCAAAACCTTCTATGAACCCACCGTTCTCGCGGATGTCACGCCGGACATGAAAATCGCGAACGAAGAGACATTTGGGCCGGTCGCCCCTGTCTTCCGCTTTGAAACAGAAGAAGAAGCTATTCAAATGGCAAATGACACGCCATTTGGCCTTGCGGCGTATTTCTATGCCCGCGATATTGGCCGCTGCTGGCGAGTCGCCGGAGCCCTCGAATATGGGCTGGTGGGCGTCAATGCGGGGATCATTTCCACAGAAGTGGCTCCCTTTGGCGGCTGGAAAGAATCGGGTATTGGACGCGAAGGTGGCCAATGGGGCATCGAGGAATTTCTCGAGATCAAATATGTCGCAATGGCAGGACTTTAGGCCTGCCATCAAGGGCAGAGCCAGGGCAGTGATCCGCATTTTAAAGAGGGCAAACACCAAATGAGTGCAGACGACCAGAAGAGACGTTCAGCGGAGCGCGCGCTCGATTTTGTTGAAGAGGGCATGAAGCTGGGATTGGGCACCGGCTCGACGGCGGAGCATCTGGTTCGTGCGTTGGCGGAGAAGGTCGCGAAAGGTCTCAACGTTGTGTGCGTGCCGACGTCCGACAGAACAGCAGCGCTGGCCACAGAACTTGGGATTTCGCTCACGACCCTGTCTGATACACCCCACCTTGATCTCACCATTGACGGGGCCGATGAATTCGACGCGCAACTGCGTCTGGTCAAGGGCGGCGGCGGCGCCCTGTTGCGCGAAAAAATTGTTGCGACGGCGTCCGACCGGATGATCGTCATCACCGACGCCTCAAAACAGGTTGAGACGTTGGGCGCCTTTCCACTGCCAGTAGAGGTGATCCCATTTGGGTGTCGCACAACGGAAGCCAAAATTGAGACCGTTGCAGCAAAATTGGGCTGCAAAGGTGTGATTGAGCGCCGGGGCGACGAATATGGGGAGCCGTTCCTCACCGATAGTGAGAATTTCATCTATGACTGCAAATTCGGCAAAATTCCTGATGCGGATGCCCTGGCAGAGGCGTTGAACCTCATCCCGGGGGTCGTCGATAACGGATTGTTTATCGGGATCGCGACTGTCGCTATTGTCGGTACCGAGGATGGCACTCATTTGGTAGAGCCAAAGTAATTTTCTCTGCAGTATAAATTTCTGCAACTCCAAGAATGCGTGAAGGGACTGCGCCATGTCTGAGGCTGAATCTAAGGCTGGGTTCGACTATGATCTGTTTGTAATTGGCGCAGGCTCCGGGGGTGTCCGTGCAGCCCGCATATCAGCGTCGCATGGCGCCAAGGTGGCCGTTGCAGAAGAGTATCGTGTTGGCGGCACCTGCGTAATCCGTGGCTGCGTACCCAAAAAGCTCTTCGTCTATGCCAGTCAGTTTCACGAAGAATTTGAAGATGCGGCAGGCTTTGGCTGGACAGTGCCTGAAGCAAGCTTTAACTGGGCGACGCTGCGCGATAACAAAGACAAAGAAATTGATCGCCTCAATCAGATCTATATCCGCAACCTGAAAAATTCCGGTGTGGAGATTATTGACAGCCGGGCTGTGCTGAAAGACGCACATACGGTGCATCTCGTTGCGGAGAACAGAGACGTTACTGCAGACAAAATTCTCATTGCAACGGGGGCGACGGCGAATGTAGATAGCGGCCTTAAAGGTGTTGAGCACGCGATCACGTCCAACGAAGCGTTCCACCTGGATGAACTGCCCAAGAAAGTGATCGTCGCAGGCGGCGGGTATATCTCTGTTGAGTTTGCCGGCATTTTTAATGGGCTCGGCATTGAAACAACATTGCTGTATCGCGGCGAAGAAATTCTGCGCGGCTTTGATGATGACCTCCGTGCGACCCTCCATGCAGAAATGGAGAAGAAGGGCGTGCGGATCATCACCGGGAGTGTCTTCACCGAAATTGAAAAGACAGCTGAGGGGTTCAAAGCGCATTTGGACAGTGGGGAAGTATTGGAGACGGGCCTCGTCATGTTCGCCATTGGCCGTGATCCCAACACCAAGGATCTCGGTCTCGAAGCCGTGGGCATTGAAATGGGTCGCAAAGGCGAGATCATCGTCGACAAATATTCACAGACCAATGTGGGGAACATCTACGCTGTTGGGGATGTGACCGACCGCGCGAACCTGACGCCTATTGCCATTCGCGAAGGAGCTGCGTTTGCCGAGACGGTTTTCAACAACAATCCTCAGGCGGTTGATCATTCAATCATTCCAACCGCTGTCTTCTCGCAACCCGAAATTGGGACCGTCGGCCTGACAGAGACACAAGCCCGCACCCAGTTTGGCGAGGTGGATATCTACAAATCGACATTCAGAGCGATGAAGCACACCCTGTCAGGGCGCGATGAGCAGACAATGATGAAGATCATTGTGGATACTGCGACGGATAAGGTTGTGGGCTGCCATGTGATCGGACCGCACTCCGGTGAACTTATTCAGGCGATTGGCATTGCTGTCACCATGGGGGCAACAAAAGCGCAGTTCGACATGACCGTCGCGGTTCACCCGACTGCGGCAGAAGAGCTGGTGACCATGAAGGAAAAGTGGATCGCACCTGAGTTGAAAGCAGCTGACTAGAAGCGTTTTCGATCTAGGAGATTGGTGCCAGTCCTGCCAGGACATTTGTAAGCAACGCCTTTGCGAAACCTTCATCAAGCGGCAGATGTCCTATCAGCACCCGGTAGAAGAGCGGCCCATAAATCATGTCGAGGGCAATCTCGATATCTGCGTCCGTTCGGATGTCCCCGGTCTCAATGGCGTGGAGAAGGATCTCGCGTCCCTCCATTCGGCTTTTTAAAATGACCTGATTGCGGAAGCCTTTAGCGATCTCACTGTCCTGCTCTGCAGCAGCAAGCATGAGGCGAACTTGCCCGCCATGTTTGGTGGCAAACTTCGTGACGACTTTCAAAAGCTGCCGCTCAAGATCTGCGAGCGGGTCGTCTGTTTGACGCACACTGGTGGCCGATGTGTCAGCGGCCATCAAAGCCGCCATCGCCAACGCCCGCGCGTTCGGCCACGAGCGGTAGATGGTGGGTTTGCCTACTTTCGCCTTGGCAGCCACCGCCTCCATTGTGACAGCGGAAATGCCTCCCTCTTCCAGAAGACTGCTTGCGGCTGCCAGGATCGCGCGTCGCGCTGTCTCGCTGCGCGGTCGACCCCGTTTTGGTTTTTCAGGCTTGACTCTTTCAATCATTGTGAAACACTACGTAACGTAAATAAATGAGATTGGCAAGGAGAAACGCAAATGAGTGGTCCAAAAGCCTTGAGTCTAATGCCCTACATCGCCGTCCGCGATGGTGCGGCCGCGATAGATTTTTATACCCGCGCCTTTGGCGCTGTGGAGAAATATCGCCTGGAAGACCCCGCGGACGGACGCATTGGTCACGCGGAAATCTCTCTTGGCAGCTCAACCTTGATGCTCTCGGACGAATATCCAGATTTTGGGGCTCTTGCACCAGAAAGCCTGGGCGGCTCGCCGGTAAAGCTCCATCTTTATGTGGAAGACGTCGACACGGTTTTTGCGGGCGCGATCAAGGCAGGAGGCGTGGAACTGCGCCCCGTCAAAGACCAGTTTTTCGGCGACAGAAGTGGCATGCTCCAAGACCCGTTTGGCCACACTTGGTTTTTGGCAAGCCTCAAGGAAGAGGTCTCGCCTGAGGAAATGCAGAAACGCTGGGCGGAGGGTTTAGCTGGCTAGACACCTCACAAGCGTTTGACTGCAGATTGAAACCGCCAAAGGAACTAACCATCTCAAGCACTTAGCCTTTTCTTTGGAACTGATTGGGCCTATAACTTCCCGCCTTCCCAGAAGGCAGGTTTCCGGACATGTTCGTAAGCGCGAACCCGGCCGGAGACTGCAAAAAAGTGCTTTATTACAAGAGGTTAGTCATGCCAGACGGCAGCGCATCAAAAAACTGGTCCCCATCGAGCTGGAGAGAGAAGCCTGTTCTCCAGGTCCCGACCTATCCAGATGCCGCTATTGTTTCGGAAGTCGAAGCGACCCTTGCTAAGTCTCCGCCACTTGTTTTTGCGGGCGAAGCGCGAAACCTGAAACGTGATTTGGCTGAGGTCTGCGAAGGCCGGGCATTCCTGCTGCAGGGTGGCGATTGTGCGGAGAGCTTCGCAGAGTTCCATCCGGACAACATTCGCGACACGTTTCGGGTGTTGCTGCAGATGGCGGTGGTGCTGACCTATGCAGCCGCTGTGCCGGTTGTCAAAGTGGGTCGGATTGCCGGTCAATTTGCAAAACCACGCTCATCAGACAATGAGACGATTGGCGATGTCACGTTGCCAAGCTATCGCGGTGACATCATCAATGGCATTGAGTTCACGCAAGAAGCGCGTATCCCTGACCCCCGTCGTCAGCTGCAGGCTTACAGCCAGTCAGCGGCGTCGCTTAACCTGATCCGGGCGTTTGCGACAGGTGGGTATGCCGATCTTGATTACGTGCATCGTTGGACACTTGGTTTTGTCGGTGAGGGTGAGGGCAAGAAGCGCTACGAAGATGTCGCGCAGCGGATTACCGAGGCGCTCGACTTCATGCGCGCTTGTGGCATTGATGCCAACACGGTTCCGCAGCTGCAGACAACGTCTTTCTACACCAGCCACGAAGCGCTGCTCCTGGGCTATGAGCAGGCCATGACCCGTGTCGACTCAACCTCAGGTGATTGGTACGACACATCCGCTCATATGATCTGGATTGGCGATCGGACACGTCAGGCTGACCATGCGCATGTGGAATTCTGTCGTGGTGTCAAAAACCCAATCGGCATGAAATGCGGTCCCTCGATGGAGCCGGACGATCTTCTGCGCCTTATCGATGCGCTGAACCCGGAAAACGAAGCAGGGCGTCTCACGCTCATCTGTCGTTTTGGGGCAGGTAATGTTGAAAAGCATCTGCCAACGCTGGTCGAAGCTGTTGAAAAAGAGGGACGCAAAGTTGTCTGGTCCTGTGACCCTATGCACGGCAACACGATCAAAGCCTCAACTGGCTATAAAACGCGTCCTGTGGACCGCGTCTTGGCGGAAGTGCAGCAATTCATGGGTGTTCACCGTGAGCTTGGCACACATGCAGGCGGTGTGCATTTTGAGATGACCGGTCAGAACGTCACGGAATGCCTGGGCGGCGCTCAGGCGATTGGTGAAGAGGATCTGTCAGATCGCTACCACACACATTGTGATCCGCGCCTCAATGCCAGCCAATCACTGGAACTGGCCTTCATGATCTCTGAGGGACTGAAGAAAGAGCGCGATAGCCGCACACCAGAGAACAAGGTCGCATCTATCTGATAGCGATGGACGAACTGAAAAAGGCGGGACCGGCTTATATCGGGTACCCGCCTTTTTTGTATCAGCTCACTTTGACAAGGCGGCGTCCGAAATTCTCGCCTTCAAAGAGACCGGCAAAGGCTGCCGGAGCGGTTTCAATGCCCTCGCTAATGTCTTCAGTGTAGATCAGCTTGTCGGCCATGATCCAGCCACCCATCTCAGCCTGCGCATCACGGAACTGTTTGAAATAATCAAACACCACCAGGCCTTCCATCCGTAGGCGATGGGTAATGAAGCGCAGTGTATTGCGAATGCCACGAGGTTCGGCTTTGTTATACTCAGAAACCGCACCGGAAATGATGATCCGTGCCCGCTCATTTGTGTTGGCAATGGCTGCATCCAGCATTTCGCCGCCGACATTGTCGAAATAGATATCAACACCGTCAGGGCAGGCGCCTTTGATGGCGTCCTCCAGGTTGCTGACTTCCTTATAGTTGATGCACGCATCGAACCCGAGATCGCCGGTCACATAGGCGCATTTCGCCTTGGAACCTGCAATCCCGACTGTGCGACAGCCCTTCATCTTCGCAATCTGCCCTGCCGTCGCCCCAACGGGACCGGCAGCAGAGGAAATCAGAACCGTCTCCCCCTCTTTGGGCTGGCCGAGGTCCTGAAGTCCAAAATAGGACGTGAGGCCGGGGATACCAAGAACCCCAATGGCAGCTGTCACCCGCAGCGGACCCTGAAACATGTTTGCATCAAGTTTGGCCAGGCCGCGTCCATTCGACAGCGCATGTGACTGCCAGCCAAAGCCACCGGTGACGAGATCGCCAACGGCGAATTTTTCATTATTGGACTGAACCACTTCGCCAACCATGGCTCCTTCAATCACTTCGCCTACTTGAAGGGCGGCGGCGTAACTGTCTGCTGACAGCCGCGAGCGCATGCCAGGGTCAATAGAGATGTATTTCGCCTGGATCAGGAGCTCATGGTCGCCAGGGTCTGCCAGCTCAACTTCTTCTAACCGAAAATTTTCTGCTGTTGGTTTTCCGTCAGGGCGAGATGCAAGCACCCAGCGGCTGTTTGTAGTCGGCACAGTCACGATCCTCCAAAGTTTGGCCCAAGATTGGGCCGGACGGTCTCTGCCGCCTGACATCAGTCTTACCTAGGAGAGGCCAGAAATCCAAATCGAAATGGTGTCAGATGTGTCACGCTTTCACCAATTCGAGCGGAAGCTTTGAAAATCCATAGAGCGTGTTGTTCATCGCGATTTTGGGAGTTCCCACCTTGATGACATCGACCTTTTCAACAAGCGCTTTCAGAAGTGATTCCATTTCCAGTCGAGCAAGATTATTTCCGGCGCAAGTGTGTGCACCATGACCGAAGCCAACATGATCCCGGGCATTGCGACCAATGTCGAAAACGTCCGGTTTCTCAAAATGCCGTTCATCCCGGTTGGCCGCGGCATAGAGAACCAGCACACGTCCGCCCTCTGGGATGATGGTGCCGGAAACTTCTACTGCCTTCGCAGCAGAACGTGAAAACCCCCGAATGACAGAGTCGATCCGTACCGTTTCCGCGACGGCCCCTGGAATGAGGGAAGGATCGGCCTTTAGCCGTTCCCATTGATCCGGGTTTTGCGCGAGCCGATTGAGCAAATGTCCGGTCGCAAGGATCGTCGTGTCAAGACTCGGCGCGATATAGTCGATGATCATGCCCGTCGCCTCGCTGGTGCTGATCTCGCCTTGATCGCGCAGGTCGTAGAGACGGCTGATCCACGTCCCTTCCTGGGCATTCTCTGGCCCCATTTTGCCTTGCGCCTTCATCATGCCAAAGAGGGCCGGAATGGATCGCAATGAGCGCCAGTTGAAAGCGCCGATCAGATTGAAGGTGCCTTCCGACCAGGCGAGCATTTGTTTGGTCGTGGCACTCGTCAGGCCAACCATCTCAGCAACAATCGTCAAGGGAAGGTGTTGAGCAAGACCAGACATTCCCTCAAACATCCCCACATCGACAAGCCGGTCGACCTGTTCATTTGCTGCCTGTTCGATCCGGTTTTTGATGTCTGGCAGAGTGTTGGGGCGCAAGGGTGCCATCAGATGACGCCGCATTCGGTGATGTGTTTCCCCATCTGTGATCAGCGTCGCTTTGGCCTCTCCTGATTTGCTGTTCAGGAAGTTGTTCATCGCGATCCCGCGTGAGCTGATGAAATCACTATCAGCTTTCAGGACTGCTTTGACTTCTTCATACCGACCGACTGCATAGGCATTGTGCTTGGATAACCAAACAACGGGGCCAAGGTCACGAAGCTCCTTATAGTCTGGGAATGAATTCAGGATCGCCGCGCGCCGGTAGAGGTTGCGTCGGAACTCAGGCGTTGTGTCAGTGTGCGTCGGTGCTGTTTCGGCAACTGCCATGGTTCATCCTCAGTATGGAACAAGATCAAGTTGATCATTCTTCTGAGGTTAGGCAACTGACGCAAATGCAAAATAAAAACCCAGCGGCAGGGCCGCTGGGTTCAAAAGTCAATTCTGATGACGTGTCAGTTTAAGCAGAATCAAGCAGACGGGTCGTCGCTGATCTTCACCAGCATCTTACCGAAATTGGCGCCGGAGAAGAGATTGAGGAATGCTTTTGGCGCATTCGCAATGCCTTCTTCGACTGTCTGTTCTGTGTTCATCTTGCCACCGCTGATAAGCTTCGCCATCTCCGCATAGAAGTCGGGAATGATGTCGAGATGGTTAGACACGATAAAGCCTTCAAGCTTCAGGCTCTTGCCGACAATCTGGATGAGATTGTTGGGGCCGGGACGGGGTGTCGTGTCATTATACTGCTCGATCATGCCGCAAAGTGCCGCCCGACCATGTGGGTTCATATAGTTGATCGCAGCCTGCAAGTGCCCGCCGCCGACATTGTCAAAATAGACATCAATGCCTTTCGGGAAAGCATCGCGAACAGCTGCGTCCAGGTCACCACATGTTTTGTAGTTGATGGCCTTATCAATGCCAGCAACGTCTTCGAGCCATTTGCACTTGTCATCCGACCCTGCAGAACCAACCACGTAGCAGCCATGTGCTTTTGCAAGCTGACAAACCACTGCGCCAACGGCACCTGACGCCGCAGAAACGAAAACGGTTTCGCCATCTTTCAGCCCTGCGACTTTGAAGAGACCGGCATAAGCTGTCATACCCGGCATGCCGAGCGTACCAAGATTGGCTTCGATAGGCCCCATTGCAGGGTCAATCTTGTTCACCATCTGACCGTCAGTCACATAGAGTTCCCGCCAGCCATTCATGGAGTTCACATAGTCGCCGACAGCGAAATTTTCATTGTTGGACTCGATGACCTTGCCGATGCAGCCGCCCTGCAGCGTTTCGCCAATCTGGAAGGGAGGCACATAGCTCTCCCGATCCATCATGCGCCCACGCATGTAAGGGTCAACGGACATCCAAAGATTCTGGACCAGGAATTCTCCAGCGCCCGGCGCGGCCACAGCCACTTCGGCAACTTTGAAGTCGCTCTCTTTGGGTTCTCCATCTGGCCGAGCGGCGAGCTGGATTTCTTTGCTCATCATGTTTGACATATCTGTCTCCAGTAAAGTTGGTGTGAAATGGAATTCTAGTTTCTTGGATCTGTATCCCAGGGAATGACATCGGCAGTCTCCACCATCCAGGTGAGAACGCGATCTTTCATATCTCCGATCGTCGACTGATGGGCAGGGTCATTGATGAGATTGTGCTCCTCCAGGGGATCATTTGTTCGGTCGTAAAACTCATCACTTTCGTACAGGCGATAAATATAAGCCCAGTCTTTGCTGCGCACGGAGATCGCTTTCCCGGCCAGTGTGGGGTCTTCTTGTTGAAGCCCCGCCTTCAGGTCATAGGGGAAGTCAGCCTGCTCGACCAGGTCCGCTTCACTGCTCGTATAGCCACCTTCCGAAAAAGCAAAATCGCGATGGTGCTCGCGCGGGTTGGTTAGAACAGGCTTCAGGCTTTCTCCAAAATGGGTGTGCTGCGCTTTGATGCCGGCATAATCCAACAATGTGGGCAGCAGATCGACCATTTCAACCATTGTGTCTGCTTTACCATCTGCTGTAACGCCAGGCCCGCCGATAATGAGTGGATTGCGGACAAGGCATTCGTCCAGGCCGCTTGACCATTTCTCAACTTGATCAAAATCGCCCGCATATTCCCCATGGTCGGTGAAGAAGAGTGTCATCGTATCGTCGGCCTGACCTGTCTTATCAAGCGCTTCCATCAAACGACCAAACTGAGCATCAATGCGCGATATCATACCGTAATAAGTGGCAACAATTTCCTGCCACTCATCCTCGCTCAAGCGCTCGCGTCCATGCGTGTCACGAAGTGTTTTCATGAAGCGAGGTTTGGTTGCGAGGTCAGCCTGCGCCCGTCTAGGCATCTTGCCGCGATCATGTAGGCTGAACCAGGGCTCCTCTGCCTCAAACGGCAGGTGCGGAAAAATCTGTGCAATGAACAACACCCACGGCCCGTCTGGTGCCTCTTCAAGCCATTGAAGGGCGGTCTGAAGGTTGGCTTCATCCAGGTCTAGAAAGGGACCTTCACCACTTTCATCCGGTCCTTTGCGCTGCCCATGATAGAAAGCCCGCGCCAGCGCGTCTTCTCTCGGTGTCTTGTCAAACTCAAAAAACATGGTGGGGTAAGTCGTAAAGCCGTGAAAGTCGGTGCTTTCTTCCAACACACCCGGCGAAAACGTGTCACCACGCGCACCTGCCCAGGCAACATTGTAGCCTCCGTCTTTCAGGAGCTTCAGGAGGTTGGGTTCCCAGGGCTTGATGAGATGGGTGAGGGTGCGGTGCCCTCTGACATGGGGATACCAGCCAGTAAACATAGACACCCGGCTCGGGCTGCAGACCGAGTTTTGCGAGAACGCATTTGTAAAACGCGTTCCCTTTTTGGCAAAGGCATCCAGATGCGGTGTCTGAACAACCGAATTGCCGAACGCACCAACGCAGTCAGCGCGTAGCTGGTCCGGCATGAAGATCAGAAAGTTTGGGCGCTTGCTCATCTGAGCTGGCCTAGATCACCTTGACCATGCGCTTGCCCTGGTTCTCGCCTGCAAGCAGACCGATCAGCGCCGCAGGCGTGTTCTCAAGACCGTCGATAATATCTTCTTGAACCTTGATCTTGCCTTCTGCAACCCAGCCCTCCAAATCCTTCAGGGCCTTTTCTCGTTCGTCGGGGAAGTCAGACATGATGAAGCCACGCAGGTTCAGGCGCTTGGTGACAATCAGGCCAGGAACGCCGCGTGGACCAGCAGAGGGTGGCGCGCCGTCATATTGAGAGACAGCCCCACAACAGGCGATGCGGCCAAAATTGTTCATACGAAAAAGGGCGGCTTCCAGAATGTCTCCGCCCACATTGTCGAAATAGACATCGATGCCTTGAGGTGCAACGGCCTTGAGAGCCTTGAAAACCGGTTCAGTTTTATAGTTCACGGTTGCATCAAAGCCGAGTTCGTCTTTTAGCCACTGACATTTCTCGTCTGAGCCTGCAATGCCAATCACGGTGCAGTCTGGCACCGCCGCTTTGGCGATTTGACCCACAAGTGTTCCAACGGACCCGGCCGCTGCAGAAACCAGAATGGTTTCCCCGGCTTTCGGAGTGGCGCAGTTGAGAAGGCCGAAATAGGCAGTGAGACCGGCAACACCGTAGACACTCAGCAAATGGGTCTTCGGCTCCATCGACGGAACCTTCTGTGCGGCTTTAGCCGGGACCACGGCATAGTCCTGCCAGCCTGTGTCAGCGAAAACAAGATCACCAGCAGCAAAGCCTGAGTTTTTGCTTTCAATCACCTCAGCAATCGCACCACCGGCCATTACCTGGCCGGACTCGACAGCATCACGATAGGTCGCGCCCTGCATCCAGGCTCTGTTGGCAGCATCAAGGGAGATATAATGGGTTCGAAGCAGCAGCGAGCCGTCGTCAGAGAGGGTGGGCACGGATGCCTCTGACATCTTGAAATGTTCCGCGCCAAGCTTTCCCTTGGGTGTTTCCACCAGAAGGATCTGGCGGTTTACTGCCTCAGCCATCATATTCTCCCCGAATTTTATGTTTTGTTGCCGCCAGCATATAGACAGGGGCACGCGGATGCACCACCTGTAAAACCCCATATCCGGTACGTAAATTAGGGTCCCTATTGTTCATCCACGAACAGCAAGCTAGAAACGGCCCCTACATCTAGCCAAACCAGGCCTTTAGCCAAAGAGTTGAGTTTCACGCGTTTCCATGACTGATCAGTTGAAAATAGCCCTCGCTCAGTTGAACCCAATTGTGGGCGACATTGCAGGCAATATGGCAAAAGCCCGCGTGGCGCGCGCTGACGCTGCGGCACAGGGCGCAGACCTTGTGCTCTTTCCCGAGCTGTTCCTCATCGGTTATCCGCCTGAAGACCTGGTTCTGAAGCCGTCTTTTCAGCTCGCGGTAGATGACGCATTGGCCGAGCTTGCTCAGGACACTAAGGATGGCGGGCCCGGACTTCTGATCGGCGCCCCCTCCCGCGAAGAGACCGGTCTGCACAATTCCATGGTCCTGATCGACGGGGGAGAGATCGTTGGCAAACGCCACAAGGTCCATCTGCCAAACTATGGTGTCTTTGATGAGCCGCGTGTCTTTGCCTCGGGCAGCATGCCAGGACCGCTACCGTTTCGCGGTGTGAGATTGGGCGTTCCTGTCTGCGAGGACATTTGGTTTGAAGATGTGACCGAGTGTTTGGAAGAGACCGGGGCGGAAATCCTGCTCGTCCCCAACGGGTCTCCCTTCGATACCGCGAAGCACGACGCGCGCATGCAGCACAGCATTGCCAGGATCAATGAAACCGGCCTACCGCTTGTCTATCTTAATCAGATTGGCGGGCAAGATGAGCTGGTCTTCGACGGCGGGTCTTTTGTTCTAAACCGCGACCTGTCCCTGGCGCTGCAAATGCCAGCCTGGACCGAGAGCATCGTGGTGACCACCTGGACCCGCGACGGGGCTGGCTGGACCTGCGCGAAGGGGGATGTCGCCGAAATCGCCGAGGGGGATGCAGCGATCTACGCTGCATGTGTGCTGGGGCTTCGCGACTATGTCACGAAGAACCGTTTCCCCGGTGTGGTCCTAGGTCTGTCGGGCGGCGTTGATTCTGCAATTTGTGCGGCTATGGCTGTTGATGCGCTGGGAGCCGATAAAGTTCATTGCGTCATGCTGCCCTACAAATACACAGCAGATGAGAGTGTCAGTGACGCTGAGCAGTGCGCCGCGGCTCTTGGCGTTCGCTATGACAGCATTCCCATCGAAGGACCTGTAAAAGGCTTTCTTGCGGCCCTTGATCCGATGTTTGCAGACACGCAGTCCGACACGACAGAGGAGAACCTGCAGTCTCGGACCCGCGGCACCATCCTCATGGCGCTCTCCAACAAATTCGGCAATATGGTCGTCACCACCGGTAATAAGTCGGAGGTCTCGGTTGGCTATGCAACGCTCTACGGCGATATGAACGGCGGGTATAACCCGATCAAAGATCTCTACAAGCTCCAGGTCTTTGCGCTCTGTCGTTGGCGGAACGCGAACAAGCCGGATATGGGACTGGGGCCGGGTGGGGAAGTGATCCCGGTCAACATCATCACCAAGCCGCCATCTGCTGAATTGCGTGAAGACCAGAAAGACGAAGACTCGCTGCCGCCTTATGAGGTGCTGGACGATATTCTTGAATGTCTGGTTGAAAAGGAAATGCCCTTCGCTGAGATTGTTGAGCGGGGCCATGACCGCGATCTCGTGAAGCGCATCGAGCATCTTCTCTATATCGCTGAATATAAACGTCGCCAGGCTGCACCTGGCGTTAAGATCACTTCTCGCAATTTTGGGCGCGACCGCCGCTATCCCATCACCAATGGCTACCGCGACGCGCGGTAAGGAGCCCTCAATGACTGCCCCTGCGACTGTTAATGTACGTTTCGCACCGTCTCCCACGGGCACTTTGCATATCGGAAATTTGCGCGCAGCTCTTTTCAATTGGCTCTATGCCAAGAAGGCGGGCGGCACATTCACGCTGCGTCTGGACGACACGGATACTGAACGCTCCACACAGGAATATGCCGATAAGATATTTGCCGACCTTGGCTGGTTAGGGCTTGCCCATGACAAGACGTTTCGGCAGTCCGACCGTTTTGACCGCTACGGGGAAGCCGTTGATCAGCTGAAAGCGGCTGGTCGTCTCTACCCTTGTTATGAAACGCCAGACGAGCTCGACCGCAAACGCAAACGTCAGCTCGGACGCAAGCTTCCGCCGGTTTATGACCGTGCAGCGCTTGATCTCACCGCCGAGGAAAAAGCGGCTTTCGAGGCGGACGGTCGTCAGGCCCATTGGCGCTTCAAGCTCGATCCGGAAGTGGTGGAGTTTGATGACTTGTTCTTAGGGCCCGTAAAGGTCGACACCAAGAGCCTCTCTGATCCGATCCTCATTCGCGGCGACGGCTCTTACCTCTATACGCTGCCCAGCGTGGTCGATGACATCGATATGAAAATGACCCATGTTGTGCGGGGCGAAGACCACGTCACCAACACAGGCGCCCAGGTTCAGGTGTTTCGGGCATTGGGTGCAGAGCCGCCTAAGTTTGGTCACCATTCCCTCCTGTTGAATGAAGATGGCAAACCTCTTTCCAAGCGTCACCGGGAAGACTTCTCGATTGAAGCGCTACGGGACAAAGGCTTTGAACCAATGAGCGTGAGTTCATTTCTCGCAAAACTCGGAACGCCGGATGCGGCTGTGCCGCGTGCATCACTTGATGAGCTGGTGGCGGAGTTTGACTTCTCCTCCTATGGCCGCTCAGCGGTGCGGTTCGATGTGAAGGATCTGGAGCGGGTGAACGCGGCACTGATGCACATGACCCCTTTTGGTGATGTTGAAGCCCGCTTGAGCGAGCGGGGCATCGATGGCGGCGCGGAATTCTGGGACGCGGTGCGTCCAAATCTCACCCTCTTTGACGGTGTGGCGGAATGGTGGCACGTGGCGCATGGCCCTGTAGAACCCGTCATCGAAGCCGACGACGCAGAGTTCATAAACTCAGCGGCAGCGGTTCTGCCTGCGGAACCCTGGGATGAAACAACCTGGAAGGCATGGACGGGCGCCTTGAAAAAGGACACCGGCCGCAAGGGGAAAGGGCTCTTCATGCCGTTGCGCCTGGCGCTGACCGGCCTTCGCCATGGACCTGAGCTGGCAAACCTGCTACCTCTTCTTGGGCGCGAGCGGGCTTTGGCCCGATTGGGTGGGCAAAAAGCCTAAAATCGAACGACAACGGCGAGACCGATCTGATGAATATCATCAATGCGATCATTATTAAGGGTCTGATTATCAGCGGCTAACATATTGGCCGCCGCCGTTCGAGCACGTTTTCTTCAGAAATTCAGACGTTAAGAACCGGCCGGCGGCAACGCAGGAACGGACGGCACTTTTCTGCCGAAACTGGATTGAGACTGAGACAATGAGCAAAGAACGGCTTTATCTTTTCGACACAACGCTGCGCGATGGTGCGCAGACCCAAGGCGTGGACTTTTCTGTCGAGGACAAAAAGCTCATTGCAGGCCTCTTGGACAAACTCGGTCTCGACTATGTCGAAGGTGGGTATCCAGGGGCAAATCCGACAGACACCGACTTCTTCTCCAACGATCCAGGCATGAAGCACGCAAAGTTCACCGCTTTCGGCATGACCAAGCGTGCCGGGCGCTCTGCCGACAATGATCCGGGTCTTGCGGCAATTCTTGATAGCGCTGCGTCTGCCGTGTGTCTTGTCGCAAAAGCCTGGGATTTTCATGTCGATGTGGCACTCGGCATCACCAATGAGGAAAACCTGGAGACCATCACGGATAGTGTGCGCGCCATCATTGCGCGGGACCGCGAAGCGATGATCGACTGCGAGCATTTTTTCGATGGATACAAAGCTAATCCGGATTATGCACGGGCCTGCGTAAAGGCTGCGCTTGACGAAGGCGCGCGCTGGGCGATCCTCTGTGACACAAATGGGGGGACGCTTCCCCATGAAGTGGAGCAGATTGTCACAGACCTCACGAAGGAGTTCCCGGGTGACCGGCTGGGCATCCATTGTCACAATGATACAGAGAACGCAGTGGCAAATACACTGGCCGCTGTGCGTGCCGGTGTGCGCCAGATCCAGGGCACATTAAACGGGCTCGGAGAGCGGTGCGGCAATGCCAATATGGTTTCGCTGATCCCAACGCTCATGTTGAAGAGCGAGTATGCAGACCGGTTCGAAATCAGCGTCACAAAAGACCAGTTGAAAGAGCTGACCCATGTCTCGCGGACGTTGGATGAACTTCTTAATCGTGCGCCCCATCGCTATGCGCCCTATGTGGGCGAAAGCGCGTTTGCGTCCAAGGCAGGCATTCATGTTTCCGCGATCATGAAAAACCCGGCGACGTATGAGCATGTCGAACCTGAAAGTGTGGGCAACAAACGCCGTATGCTGGTGTCAGACCAGTCGGGCCGCTCCAATGTCCTGGCGCAGTTTGAAGCTGCGGGTATCGACGTTGACGCCAAAGACCCGCGTATCAATCGCCTTCTGGAAGAAGTGAAAGACCGCGAATATCTAGGCTATTCCTATGATGGCGCCGAGGCCTCCTTTGAGCTGTTGGCACGCCGCATGTTGGGAAAGGTGCCAGAATATTTCACGGTCAATTCCTTCCGCGTGCTCATTGAACGCCGCTATAACGCCGTGGGTGAACTGGTAACAATCTCCGAAGCAACAGCGAAGGTCGTTGTGGATGGCGAGCAGTTCATCTCGGTGGGCGAGGGGAATGGTCCGATCAACGCTCTCGACGAAGCGCTGCGCAAAGACCTTGGAAAATACCAGTCCT
>JAJFGY010000038.1 GCA_021775935.1 Alphaproteobacteria bacterium | reverse complement strand
ATGCCACCGATCAATGTGAGCGGCTTGCTGTTGCCGATTTCGATATTTCCAACGGTAACGGAACTCATCGATCTTTCTCCCAGTTCACTTTCACTTCGAGGCACCCGCACTTTATTTGAATCGAATGACGCTGCCTCTCGCCCTAGGGCTCGACCGCGCCCTTCGATGCAATGTGTCTTACATGAAGTGCAGCTGCCTTAAACAAATCCAACAATTTCTTTGACGTGTGCGACCACAGGCTGGGCAATGGCGCTGGCGCGTTGTCCCCCTTTTTGCAGCACACTATCAATATAGGCCGGGTCATCCATCAGGCGCGCCATCTCACTGGTGATCGGCGAGAGCTTTTCGTTCGCGAGTTCGGCAAGCGCTGGTTTGAAGCTCGAGAATTGCGACCCACCGTGCTCCCTCAGAACGTCTTCTTTTGTGAGGCCTGCAAGGGCCGCATAGATGCCCACAAGATTGTCCGCCTCCAGACGATCCTTCAGACCATCGGGCTCGGAAGGAAGTGCTTCAGGGTCGGTGCGGGCTTTACGGATTTTTTTGGCAATGTCATCGCTTGTGTCTGTCAGCGTGATCCGGCTCATATCTGAGGGGTCAGATTTTGACATTTTTTTGGAGCCATCGCGCAGGCTCATAACCCGGGTTGCAGCCCCCATGATCAGGGGCTCAGGCAGGGGGAAGAAATCCTCGCCGCCGAACGCACCAAAATCATTGTTGAATTTTTGCGCGATGTCTCGCGCAAGTTCCAGATGCTGTTTCTGATCGTCGCCCACGGGCACGTGGGTTGCCCGATAGGTAAGAATATCAGCGGCCATCAGCACGGGATAATCATAGAGACCGATAGATGCGTTCTCCCGGTTCTTGCCCGCTTTCTCTTTGAACTGGGTCATGCGGTTCAACCAGCCGATGCGCGCCACGCAGTTGAGTATCCATGTAAGCTCTGCATGCGCAGAGACTTTCGACTGATTAAAGATCACCTGTTTTTCCGCGTCCACACCCGCTGCAATATAGGCAGCGGCAACTTCGCGAGTATTGCGAGCAAGTTCTTTTGGGTCCTGCCAGACCGTGATTGCGTGCATATCCACAACGCAATAGATGCATTCATGGGTTTCCTGGAGCCCCACGAAATTGCGGATCGCTCCGAGATAATTCCCCAGATGCAGGTTTCCGGTGGGCTGAACCCCGGAAAACACACGATTTGTTGGCTGTTCCATTTACTCTGCTTTCATCCTCTAAAAACCATCGCTTTGGACCGCGACGAAGCGTTTTGCAGCTTTGGGCGAAAAAGGTATGCGCTGCCCTGAAAGTCCGCGCAATCCCCAGAGTATGTTTTTTTCTTATTGGTTAGCTTCTGCGGAGCATGGATTTCAGCTCGCTTATCTGGGCGGCACCGGTGGCCACACAGCTCAGTGCAAATGCGAGACCACCCCCTGCGACGAGAACAGCGAGAGCCAAAACACTTTCAAGGAAGGTGGCGGCAAGAAAAGGCGCTGCAATGGCCGCCCCATACCAGAGGGCCACACCCATTGCGATCGCGGCGGCCACCAGGCGCGGCAGGCGGGATTTCAGCCTTGCATCTACTTCATAGTGGCCCTCGCGGATGAGACGGGTGCCCAAGAGCCCGGCATTCACCCAAGCCGCAGCCGAGGTGGCAAGCGCAATGCCCACATAACCGATCCAATAGAAGAGGGTGAGTGAGCCGACAATATTGACAGCAATACCGATGGCCGCATAGCGCATGGGCGTCACTGTGTCTTCCCGGGCAAAGAAGCCTGGCGAAAACACCTTTGTGAGCACGAAGGCAGGCAGGCCAATGGCAAAGGCAGCTAGCGCCAGTGCTGTGCCTGTTGTGTCGGCTGCTGTAAACGCGCCGCGCTCAAACAGAACCTGAATGATCGGAACAGGGATCACTGCAAGAGCTACAGAAGCTGGCACCGTGAGCAACATGGAGAATTCAAAAGCGCGGTTCTGCGCATTGTTTGCACCCGATGTGTCATCTGCGCGCAACCGCCGTGACAAGTCGGGGAGAAGAACAATCCCGATGGCGATGCCCACCACGCCCAATGGCAGTTGGTAGATGCGATCAGCGTAATAAAGAAGCGAGACCGCACCGTCCTGCAGGCTCGCAATAATAGATCCGATCAGAAGGTTGATCTGGGTGATGCCACCTGCAATCACACCTGGAATGCCTAGTGTGACCAGGCGCTTTACGCTGGGCGTCATCCGGGGCCAGCGAAGTCGAAAGGAAAACCCGGCACGGTGCACGGCGATCATCATCAATGTGAACTGGGCTGCGCCCGCAATCGCCACACCCCAGGAGAGCACCAGTCCCGGATTGTCGAAATAGGGGGCAGCAAACCAGATCGCCGCGATAAGCACGAGATTGAGCAGGATCGGCGCAGCCGCCGCCGCCGTGAAACGCCCAACCGAGTTCAGGACGGCGGAGAGAAGCGCCACGAGAGACATGAACATGAGATAGGGAAAAGCGATGCGGGTGAAGAGAATGCCCATCTCAAACTTGTCCGGTGTATCCGCAAAGCCAGGCGCGATCACATACATAAGCCAGGGCATGGCGAGTTGTGCGGCGATCGTAAAAAGGATCAGCGTGGTCAGCAGAACTGAGAGTGCCTCTTCTGCAAAACGCTTGGCGGATGCCTGCCCCTCGCCTTCCAGCCGTTTGGCAAAGAGCGGCACGAAGGCGGCGTTAAAGGCCCCCTCAGCAAAAAGTCTGCGGAAAAGATTTGGAAATTTGAAGGCGACAAAAAAAGCGTCGGCAATGGGCCCCGTGCCCAAGACGCCCGCAATCAAAATGTCCCGGATGAAGCCCAGCACCCGGCTCACCATGGTCATACCACCGACCGTCATGGCAGATCGAACAAGGTTCATGGGTGGCGCTCAGCTCCGGTAGTGCGAATCAGCATGGGAGAGCGTACCCCAACTCTGGCTGTCGCCTCACGCAGCGACTTCCCGCTTTTGCGGACGGGACTTTTTGATGGGGTTTTCCAGCGCTTCGAGAAGCTGTCGCTCGACCGCCTTTTTCTTGTTGGTGTTGGTCACCTTCTGGCCGAACAGGTCAGTCACGTAAAACACATCCACCGCGCGCTCCCCGAAGGTTGCGACATGAGCAGAGCCAATCGTGAGCCCCATATGAAGGAAGGTCCGGGTGAGCGCGTGCAAGAGCCCCGGCCGATCCAGCCCGTTCACCTCAATCACTGTGAACTGGTGGGAGGCGTCATTGTCGATATAGACATTGGGCGCAATTGTGAATGCATCAATGCGACTTTGACGTTTGTGACGCTCTTCAATGGCATCGGGTGGCAGGATGTCGCCTGCCAGGACTTTGCGGATCGTGTCTTCCAGCCTGTCCAGACGACGGGTTTCGCTTAGCGATTTATGATGGTCGTCCTGCACCCAGAGGGTGTCGAGCGCCATTCCGTCTTTGGTGGTGAAAATTTTTGCGTCAACAATGGACACGCCGGCTGCTGCGCACGCCCCGGCAAACCGTGAAAAAAGGCCCGGATGGTCTTGAGTGAACAGGGTGATCTCAGTGACAGAGCGATAGGGGTCCGGTGCTGTTGATATGATCAGCGGCTCGTCGCGCCGTTCCCAGATCATTTCTGCATGTCGATGATGGGTCTCTGTATCAAAGGCCACCCAATATCGTTTGGGTGGGCGGCGCAAATGCGCGTCGCGGCGGGACTTCGGCCATTCGGGCAGTGTCTCGACAAGTGCGTCTTTGGCAGCGGCGATACGGCCTTCCCGATTTACCAGAGTGTCTCCCGATAGAACAGCATTCGTTTCGAAATAGAGCTCGCGCAACAATTGCGCCTTCCACCCGTTCCAGGTGCCCGGGCCGACGGCCTTAATGTCAGCGACGGTGAGCACCAGCAGGAGCTTCAAGCGCTCCGGGCTTTGAACAATGTTGGCGAAATCTTTGATGGTCTTGGGATCAGAGAGGTCACGTTTTTGCGCCACGTCACTCATCACCAGATGGTTTTTGACGAGCCACGCCACTGTTTCCGTGTCGCCTTTGCTAAGCCCCAGCCGCGGGCAGAGCTTGTGTGCAATTGTAGCACCGGCTTCTGAATGATCTTCTGGCCGACCCTTAGCGATGTCATGCAAAAACATTGCGACAAAGAGCACGTTGCGCTTGCCCGTCTTCGCCATCAGTTCATTGGCGAGGGGGTGTTCTTCGGCCAGGTCCCCGCGTTCGATCTCCGACAGGATGCCTATCGCGCGGATCAGATGTTCATCGGCCGTATAGTGGTGATACATGTTGAATTGCATCAGGGCCACGATGCGCCCAAAATCTGGCACAAAGCGGCCAAGGACGCCCGCTTCATTCATTTTGCGCAGCGTGCGTTCAGGGTTTTTGCGCGACGTCAGGATCTCCAGGAACAGGCGATTGGCCTCTTCGTCCTTGCGCAGTTTGGCATCGATCAGTTTCAAGGACCGGGTGAGAAGCTGCAACGCGCTCGGGTGAATTTGCAGCTCATGTTCGTCAGCAACATGGAAGAGACGCAGAATGTTCACCGGATCTTCTTTGAAGAAAGTCTCAGTTTCTACCGACAGACGACCGGCTGCGACCTCAAATCCCTGAACATGTTTTTTGCGCCGAAGTGCGCCCATGAAACGTCCAATGCCTGGCTTTTTCTTGCGCTCCTCATCTTCCAAGATGGAACAGAGAATACGGGTGAGATCGCCCACATCTTTCGCTACAAGGAAATAGTGCTTCATAAAGCGCTCAACACCACGCAAGCCACGGTGCTCCTGATAGCCTAAAAGCTCTGCCATCTCAGTTTGAACATCGAAGGAGATACGCTCCTCTGCCCGGCCCGTCACAAAGTGCAGCTCGCAGCGGACGGCCCAGAGAAAATCTTCGGCCTTCCGGAAAAGATTATATTCTTTGCGGCTAAAGACCCCCGCCTTCACCAGGTCGCTCGGCTTTTTGACCCGGTACACATATTTCGCGATCCAGAAAAGCGTGTGCAGATCGCGCAGACCCCCTTTGCCTTCCTTCACGTTTGGTTCGACCAGGTAGCGGGACTTACCGGTACGGTCATGACGCTCGTCGCGCTCGGCAAGCTTTGCTTCCACAAATTCGTTAGCGGTGCCTTTGACCACATCTCTGTCGAAGGCCTCGTCCATGTCCTCAAACAGGGCTTTGTCGCCACAGAGAAAGCGGGATTCCAGAAGTGCCGTGCGGATCGTCATGTCTTCTTTGGCAAGGCGAATGCAATCCTCGATAGAGCGGGTGGCATGGCCGACCTTCAGACCCAGATCCCAGAGCGCATAAAGTATGAACTCAGCAAGGCTCTCTCCCCAGGGGGTCTGTTTGTAGGGCAGCAAAAAGAGGAGATCGACATCCGATCCCGGCGCGAGCGCCCCGCGACCATATCCGCCAGTGGCGACTACGCTCAGCCGCTCTGCAGAGGTGGGGTTGGTCGCACGAAACTGGGTGCGGGTCGCAAAACTGAACAGTTCCCGGATAATCGTGTCTTGCAGGTAGGAAATGCTCTCCGCGCAGGCCCGGCCGCGATGGGCTCCTTGTTCCAGCCTCTCACGCGCCTTTACCCGACCCTCGGTCTGTGCCGTTTTGAGGACATCCATCATGGCCTGACGCAACGCCGTTTCGTTACCGGCATGGGCGTTTTGGGCCGCATCCAGCGCATCGCGAATGGCAGCAGGATCTGCAATCTCAAGCATGCTTGGCAGGCTTCGGCCCATGGAGTTTCCTTTCAGCGGGGCGCGTCATGCGCCATCCATTCACTCATAGTCTATGGCATGACCTAAGGCGAGGTGCGACCCACGCCAAGCAAGAACCCAAAAGATCATTAGCATCTCCCTTAACTGTGACACAGAAGAGTCAATGATGCTGACCATTATTTGTTCAATAGTATCAAAGTGTTATGTGAAGCTCCGAAACTTCGCCCGTAGCAAATATTAACAAGCGTAAACCCTTAGCTGGCCTTAACCATGTTAAGTGTCTGACTCTGTTAGCGAATCCGGCTTCGGGCAAGAATGAGATTCTAGCGAATCTTTGTCTCCTAAGCCTTTGATTTAGCTACCAGAGTCAGTGATTTTACCCTTCAACGCATAAATCAGCTCCAGCGCCTCTTTGGGCGACAGGTCATCCGGGTTCAGTATTGCCAATTCCTGCTCCACCAAACTGGCCTCCGATGATCCGCTGCCTTGCGGCCTTGGCGCCGCGGAGAAGAGCGGCAGGTCATCAATGAGGGTCGCAGCC